>CAJUIJ010000001.1 GCA_910586175.1 uncultured Muribaculaceae bacterium
GAGGGATGGACTACTCCTCCAAATGAGAATATGACAGTGGAAAATTGTCAACTTTTAGGATTTGCCAAGGGGGATAGTAAGAAGAATGCTCTTAAACAATTAATCTTGGAAAATCCATGGATTTTAGAATGTGGTTTTGATATTTCTCAAATCTCAGGTGTTCGCGTCATTAGAGAGTCATAAATATGAAAGAACGAGAATATATAGCTGTAATACCATGCGGATATCTTACTCTGATCGAAATTACTCCTGAACGAAGGGAAATAATTGATGAAGAGTATGAGGGTGACATAGTTGAATATTACGAAGATGTCATACTACGTGAGTTCGATTTTTCGCAAAGTGACACATGGGCAGTTTTGACTGAGTCTTCTATGTTTTGCTATGGCAAAGTCCCTATTATTCCATGTTAAAATCCATCAAGGGAATGGAAATATGACAAATGCCTTGAGCAAGAAGTATGTCGGGATTTGACGAATATATAGTTCACGGAGAATCGGGGCAGAGGAAGAAGGCTGATGCTTGGCAGACGGCTATCGGTCTTCAGGATGTGGATGGGCTGAAGGTGTCAGACTATCTGCTCGACACGGCTCGTCAGCACATCGAGGGCGACATTTCTATTGATGAAGTTCAGAAGCGTATAAAGGCGTATTATGAGACTAAGTCGGGATATGATGCCGAGGATGAGGAGGGCGACAAGGCGTCTGCCAATATCGTCAAGATTATCAATGAACCGTCGTTCGCTTTTTCTCTCATCGGTCTTACTTCTATCCATCGCCGTATTTTTGAGGGTGTATTCAAACATGCCGGTAAAATCCGCGATGTTGAACTATCAAAAAAGGAATGGGTACTTGGTGGTGAGGCATTCATAAGCTATAAGCCTTCGTTGGATTTGCGTGCGGCAATCGAATATGATTTAGCAAGTGAGAAAGAATTCGATTATTCCGGCAAACCAATTTCGGAAGTAATCAGTCATTTGTCGCGTTTCATCGCAGACTTGTGGCAAATACATCCTTTTCGTGAGGGCAACACGCGTACCACCGCCGTATTCCTGATAAAATATCTACGCTCGATGGGTATCCCGGCAACAAACGATATGTTTAAGGAACATTCATGGTATTTCCGCAATGCGTTGGTCCGTGCTTCATATAAGGGACTTAATGTGTCGCCTACAACTGAATTTGTGGAACTTTCCTCCGCAATGTCATTCTTGGAGAGCATAACGAACTCCGTAACCGTGATATGCTGGTAGGCGCGACTTTGCCAAATACGGTAGTCCAAAGTATCATTTCAACAGATTCAAAGTCTCAAATAGGCACTTTGAATTATACTTTGGAAGAACTTGCAGTGCTACGAGCCATTGAGGAGAATCCCAAAATCACTCAGACAGAGATAGCCAAAGCAATCAAGAAATCGTCATCTACCGTTAAACGAATAACCTCCGCTCTCGTCGAAAAAGGCATACTCATCCGCCGCAACGGTCGCCGCAACGGCTGGTGGGAAATAAATCAAACTGAATCATGAGCAAGAAATTTTAAAATTCGTGCAAACGAGGACAGAATGGAGCTAATTCCAATTATGCCGAGTGCAGCCGAATTTCGCATTTGCAAATACGAAATAGCACTGCGGAGTTCCTGATTTTCCAAATAGAAGGGAAAGAAGACGGTGTGCAAGTGGTATATAAGGACGAATCTGTTTGGGCTACACAAAAAGCGATAGCAGAATTGTTTGATGTTGGCGTTCCAGCAATAAGCAAACACCTAAAAAATATATTTGAGAGTGGTGAGCTAAAGGAAGATGTGGTTGTTTCCAAAATGGAAATAACCACTGAGCACGGTGCTATTTCCGGAAAAACACAGTCAAAAGAAGTTGCTTTCTATAATCTTGATGCAATTATATCAGTCGGCTACCGCGTCAATTCTCTTCGTGCAACTCAGTTCCGGCAATGGTGTACTTATGTCCTGCGTCAATTCGCTGTCAGAGGCTATATAATTGACAAAAAGCGTATGGAGAACGGCTCATTTATTGATGTTGACTATTTCGAGCATCTCCTTGCCGAAATTCGGGAAATACGTCTTAGCGAACGGCGTTTCTTTCAGAAACTCACCGACATATACGCTACGGCCATAGACTACAACCGTGATGCTCCTACAACACGCAAGTTTTTCAAGAAAGTACAGAACAAGATGCACTATGCAGTGCATGGCCATACAGCAGCCGAACTTATCGTTGAACGTGCCAATGCAGACAAGGAGCACATGGGACTGACTTCTTGGGAGAATGCCCCAAACGGCAAAATCGTAAAACCCGATGTGAGTATCGCCAAGAACTATCTTGTCGGTAATGAACTTGAAGATATGGGCAAACTCGTCAATCCGTATTAGACATTGCTGAGAGAATGGCAGAACGCCATATCCCCATGACAATGGAGGATTGGGCTAAACGAATAGACATCATTCTCGAAGCATCCGGAGATGCAATCCTGAATGATGCCGGCAAAATAACAGCAGAGTTTGCAAAGCAGTTTGCGGAATCTGAATTTGAAAAGTATCGTATCATACAAGACAAACTATTCAGTTCCGATTTCGACCGCTTCAATGGCGACAATCTTCAGCCCCTCGATTTTGAATAATCTGATTATTCGGGTTGTGGAACAAATATGTTGCGGTCATAGTCAACGCCGGGATGTTTGAAGTCTTGCCAATCGGGATTGGGATTGTGTAGAATTTCTTTGGCGTCTTCGGGAGCAATGAACTGTCGGGTGTTGATGTAATAACGGCCTTTGAGAAAAAATGTGTCATATATTTCCTCTTTGCCATCAACTTCAATCGTTACTTTGTATTGATTGTAAGGATGGTAGCGATGAACAAACATTATATCCTTGCCACAGCAACGGCTATCCGGCTCGAAGTGCGGTTTGTAGTTTTCTTCCTTGCTGTTCCAACGCTCATCGTATGTCAAGCGTATTGTCCATTCAAAAAGCTGCATTCGCTCTTTGGGTGTGAGTATATGATACCATTCGTCAACGAATCTTCCGATTGTGCCGGAGCGCAGATGAGACCCACGAAGACAAGCGTCGAGCAAATAGCCCAATTCAAATATGTCAAGTTTTACTTCCTTCATTTCCATAATTTTCACTTTATTCTGTTAATCCTCGGAGTGTGCCTCTGCGGAGTTCTTCTTTTAACAAATCATAGATATATGCCGGACTCTCAATATATAGGTCGGTTCGCTTTTCACAGAGTTTGTCGAATGTCTCCGAATTATGAAACAGAAGCAACGCTTCCTCAAGGCCAATATTCTGGTCTCTCATAATCCATTCCACCACGCGAGCGGTGATGTATTCCACAAGGAAATCAAAATTATTGTTTGACTGTTTCATATCCGTTTTATGTATTTGAGAGATTTTTCTGTGGCAAAGAAGTACTGAGAATTTAGGTCTTTATAAATCAACCCTGCCACAACAGCATCAAGGTCGATGATTTCCATATCATAGAGTCCGAAGAGACGGGCCATATTGTCATCCGCCACAGGTCCAATCACAATATCGTAGTCATGATGAAATTCTTCTCCTTCCTGCTTGCGGTTTGCCATTACAAACAATGCCCATTCCTTATCGGGGTTTTCAAACACCTTTACATTCAATCCTGCTGCTGTGGCTTCATCAAGATCAAACTCAAATTCTGTAACCGTTGGAGTCCCTCCGAAGCGTTCAGCGATTCGACGTGACCAATATATAGCCTGTTCCTTGATGTGGGTGGTATAGAATCCCTGACCGAAGTCCTTGAATTTCTTGCCTCTCGACAAATCAATATCGGCTATCGGCTGATTTGAACCGTGGTAGAGTATCATGACACCGCACCTCCATTTCTTTGACAGATTGCAGCCATATCCTCCACACACTCGTGTAGCGACAGCTGATGTTCCGCTTCATAATTCCGAATTGAGAAATCCAAACCTTTGAAACGGGAGAGGTAATTGCAAGCCTCCTTCTTCGTTAGCTTATATTTGCGGGCAAACAGTCCAAGGCTCATTACTATGTAATGAATCACATCGGATGAGACAGAATCCTTCAGTTTCAACTCTACATGTGCAGACACACCTAATGCTTCGGACAATTTATTGATTGTCGAGAAAGTGATACCTCTACCGTTCTCAATCTTAGAAATTTCCGATTTAGTCACACCGACCTTCTCGCCCAACTGTTCTTGGGTAAGTCCAAGCTCTTTTCTCCGCTGGAGGAAAAGAGTCCCTATTTCATCGAATCTATCAGCCATAGCTATTCATATTATCGTATGCAAAGTTAATAAAAAGTTTCCTATATTAGCAACATTCAGGCTGAGATATTTGTTGAGCGTATTTGTTTTTATTGCTGAAAATCGTTAATTTTGCGGTGGGTCTTGATGGCATTGCCACCCCGTACCGGCTGCGCTGACTTGCGCTTCAAGTCCACTCGCGAATCCATAGGATTTGTACCTACAAAGAAGCAGGCCCGGGAAGGGGCTAAAAATTGGATTTTTTAAAGTAGATAAGCTGAGGATTGCCGCCGAAATGCGGTTTTGTAACTGAAGTACAGCAATCCTTTGAGCGACAGGTAGATCTATGCGCTGTATCGGCAAGCATATTTCATATTACAATATTTGAATGGCTGCTTTTCTACCCGCTTCTCAGTTACAGAGTGGTTACTATGCGCCTTCCAATCGGGCGAAAAATCAACCATCCATATACTCACATTATAATATGCTTTTAATCTGAGCAGGTACTTAGTAACTGAAAGGCAAATCATTCCGATGCATCGTAAGGTTGCCTTTTCCCATTATTCCGTTTCTTCGTCCTTGGATTCCGTTTTGCTCTTTTCTTTACGGTATTGGGCTGGTGAGATTCCAAAGAATTTATTGAAGTGGCTGTAGTAGGTAGCCCTGCGCACATAGCCGCAACTCTCTGCAATAGCATCAATTGTCCATTCAGGATGCTCCTGGATCATCTTTACGGAATACTCCACACGCAGTTTATTGATATACTCACTTGGAGTTAGATTTGTAAACAGACCTATAAGCTGCGATACCTTCGCTCGGCTTAATCCGGTTGTTTCAGCGATACTGTCGCGATTTAAATCGGGAGATTTGAAAAGAGCCCCGCTGATTATCTTGGACTGCATCTCGGCAAAGAGGATGTAATCCTCCTGATTTTCCGGTGTGGAATCCGCTTCGAGAGGCCTTTGTGCAATGAGTTCGTCAATACGTTTGGCTGCTATACGTTGCTGTTTTACAGAATTAAGATACGCTCTCCATACTAAGATAAGTATGATAAGTACAAGGACTGCGATACCGATAGATGCTATGAACAAAATATGCTTACGTTGGGATTTTGCCTTTTCCTTTACGAGAGCCAACTCCTTCTCATTAAGAGCGAACACAGATGCCAATTCCTGAGCACGTGTACTCTTTTCTCTCATATACAGGGAATCTTGTATTGCCGCTGCTCGCTGGATCAGTCCATAGCCCTCACGATAGTTTCCAAGACCGGCCTGCGCCCGCCCGTCAGAAATCAAGAGACTATGATAATCTCCGTTTATAGTATCAGTTCCCTCAAACATGGAATATAGCGGCGCCGTGAATTCAAGCACCCTTTTCCATTGCCCGGAATCAAGCAGATAGTCCATTATATAGACCCTACCGACAGGATTCTTCGCATAATCCGTTGCCATGAACGCATTGTATGCCTCACTTGCCTCGTCGGATTTTCCGAGCCGTTCAGCGCAAGATGCTATACGTGCATAGGTGTAGGCCCGTTGCTGGTCGGTGAAACCCGCGGGGCTTCCTCCGATTCTATCTATCTTATCTATCAGTGCGAAACGTTTTCTCCCTTCAGAGAGACCTTCGGCAAATCGGTCATCGGCATATAGTTCTACAATCTTAACACCATAGGCTGCCGAAACATTGGCAAGAATACGGGCTTCGGTTGAATTTGAGCCTTCTGAGATTATCTGGTCAAGATACTTATAGCCCCTTTTCCGCTCACCCATAGAGAACGAAGTCTTAGCCATTGTGGTGAGGATATTATATTCCGCTGCCTTGTTTCCCTCCTTACGTGCCAACTCCATTCCCTTTATGGAGGAGTCGATGCTTCCCTGGTAATTGCCGAAGTATGATTGTGCCACTGAAAGAAGAGTCAACGCATTGAGATGTGCCTTAGGATGTGCCGAAATGGAATCATCAGCCAGTGCCTTTTGGGCATACCGCTCAACCAAAGAGAACATACGTTTTTCGTTATAAGCGATACCTCGCAACAGATTGATTTGGTAAGTCGGGAGTGCCGGTTTTTTCTGACCCTCTATCTTATCCAACTCCGAGATTACCGAATCCGGCGAATCTACTATTTGGGCGCGAAGCGTCTGCACCAGATCCGAATTGTCGGAAGTGGCAGCATTGCCATTCAACATAAGCGCCAAAGAGAATAGCAGAACTATGATACAGCGAAATTTCATACTGCAAAATTAGCAAAAAAATATATATAACCATAATGCATCCAGTAATTGAGAATTATCTTGTAAATTGGGGCAATCAGCTGATTATAAATATGTAATCAAAAAAAGTACACGTAAGAGTACAAACTTTGCGGCGTTTGTACTCCGTATTTGGTAGTTTTGATTCATGTTAGTACAAACCAGATGTCTGATTTCTTGACCACACCTCATTCCAGTGCTAACTTTGCGATATGAAATTGACAACGACAACAAACCGCATGCCTATGTTTGAAAAAGAATCGTTCATGGAAAAAGTAAAAGCAGGTTTGCCAGTCCTATCCGGAATAGCATTGGTGATAGCCTGCATTCTTGGAATTGTCATGATTGTTTGCCTGCTTAAATTGGCGAACGTTTCAACATGACCTTATGAGTGTTTTAATAACAATATTCTAATTTAAATTGCGCAACTAATTGAATTTAACAACAGCAATAATCTAACATATAAATGGGAACAATAGTTTATCATAAAAGCCGCATACACATGTTTGTTGCGGTCATTCTCTTTGCTATCATATCTTTTGTTATGGCTGCGTGCAGTGAAAAGGATTTTCCGGAGGTGGAACCCGAATCACCGGACGCTCCTTCCATAGAAATTCCCGCAGAAGATGTTATCCAGACACACATCGAAACTTCTGTGGCCACTCTGGGCTCCCGTTTTGATGAAGCCACGGAGCGACTCATTGCCAGAGCTCGAGGTGGTGTCAGTGTTGTCGGACAAACGCCTCTTGATATTCCGGAAGGCACCGGTGTACTGTTTATTGATGCACCTTCGCTTGATCAGGTGTTGCAGACGAGCGACTCGGGTGATTTCAAGGAAATCGCCTGGCTCAACCATCTGTTTCAGAACGGCACAGTAATCATGCTGCATAAACCGGACAATATGGCAGCCGCACTCTTCACTCTCCTTATGCAATGGGATTCGTTTGTGCTCAATGCCGATGGAATATACAGCATGGAAGCCGCTGATTTCTCAGAATTCCAATCGAGTAAGCAAAAGATTCGCGACAGGCAGCTAAAATCGCGCGCCACCGATAATGACAGTGAGAACTCGCTGGACTTATACGGAATACGCGACGGGTATCATTATTACTGTTTGCCTAATGTATATGAAGCCGATGAATCTATAATTTTTCAAGGGACTCAATACACTCAGATAGACGATCAGGAGGAAACCTCAACAGATTTTGAAGCCACCTTAACTGCTCAGCAACCCTCCGCCTACAGTTATGGACTTATTGCTGAAGAAGCGGCTAATTGGATAAATCAGACCTCGGAACAGATTAGGGTTAATGGGGTAAAAGCCATGATGTCGCGTGCCGATGTTTCCGGAGACATCCAATTTTTTGATCAAGTCGCGTCATCAACAGCTACCATTATATCAAAATCGATTGGCGCAGGTGGCAAAGGTTCAGTCACAATGCCAATCACTTGTAAATTCTGGACTTCAGCAATGTATAATTTTGAAAAAGATGAGGATTACTACCATATAGTTATGGAAGAAAAAATCCCCGCTCAATTATTATATGTTGGTGCTTTTCAAGATCCCTTTTATAATTATAAAGTCAGAGCCTGGCGCTCTTCACTCGATCATTTTTCTATTTCGGCGTATTGGAATCATGCTTCCGAATACTCAATAATAGATCACTGGAATGCTTTGCCTCAGGGACAAGCATCTCCAACAACCTACGAAACCATAAACGGGTGGGACTTAAATGCCGAGGTAAGTTTCGGCAAAAGTATAACTGGCAAACTCAGTGGAAAGTATCAAAGCAAAGAAACGGTTACTACCACCAAGAATGATGTTGAGGTTACTTATAAGAGTAATTTTGGCAATAAGAATTCTCAGGAATTCGGGTGGAATTATGTATTGGGCAATCAACCGGCATTCAGCGGTACAAAGGGAAAACTTTATGATCCTAATCCTGCAAGCAATGCCTCATGTGTAAGTGAGCAAACATATCGTCAATCTTGGAATTGGTTGGTAAAGTCCACTCAAAAGCGAGAAAATAATCCATTTAGCATGACGATACATTATATACAGTATTTAAGAGGTGGACATGCGACAAAAGGGTTCCTATCTACAAGTAAAGAAACTGATATTTGGAGGAATACGGAATGTAGTTTCAATATTCAACTACCTGTACCCGAACGTTTCAAAAAAGTTTACAGTTTCACACTTGATGAGTCTGCTGATGCATCCGAACTTAGCGACCTACTCAAGATTATGGAGAAGGTTGTTCCCAATTTCAAAGGATTGTTCGAGACTCTGCAGCGCACGGATGACAAGGGCGTTCTGCTTGGCAGAACGGGTGTTACAATGTCTGACGTTGAAAACACCGTAGGTGCAGAATGGTATGCTCTTGCAAAGGAAATTGCCGCACGCAAGTTCGGTGTTAAGCACACATATCGTTTTTATGTTAAAGATATGAGCACGTCCAATGGCAAACTTGAGATGAAAGTGTGCGAAAACGGTGTCTGGAAAAGTATGGGCGTGTATGTCGAGATAGGACCCGAAGGATCAAAGATATTGACACAGGCGGAAGCGGATGCCGAGGACAACAAAAACAATAAACAATAAATCCAAAACAATTAACAAAAATGAAAAAAGAACTTCTAAACAAAGTGCTGCTTTCACTCTTTGTGATAATGGCAGCTTTCTCCTTCACTTCTTGTGAGGAGGATGAGACTCAGAACGGCTGGTATGTCACAGTAGACACTGACCAGTCAAGCGCTAACTTCAACAGCAACCTCTACATCCAGTCTGCTGTAAACAACCAACTTCAAATCATGAACAGTGAGTTCAGGCAGAAGATGATGACCGAGAGCGATGCCAAGAAACACTTCAACGCAATGTGCAGTGAGCTTGAAACGAAGGTTAACGCTCTTGAACTTCCGGTTCTTGACAATACATACTGCACGGTCTATCTGACCCATGCGATTTCTGACCCCAATGGCAAATCGCCGGTAATCGCATCGAAGAAAATCACCTTCGCCTCTAAGTCTGAATAATTCCACACTACAATCAACTCCCGTCAAAGGTTATGAATGCCTTTGATGGGAGTTTATATTATAGATATTTGCATACTTGATTATCAAATGAAAAAACTTATCTTCATTATGATTGGCGTGATGTTTCTGACCGCATGCCAGCAGAAAGAATCAAAGAGTATGACATCTGATGAGTTAATGACAAAGGCAATATTTATCTATGCCGAAATTGCACTTTCTCCCGGTGAGAGGAAACTTGTATCAAAAAGAATCCTCTCCAAAGAGGCCGCCAAGGCTTTCGATATGTGGATAGACAAAACCGACAAGGTGGAATATTAGTAGAAATACAAATAGCAAATGCCCGGATTATGATTTATCATGCAACATGACATGTTATTTCTGCGTTGTGTTTTATAAAATTCCGAAGTTTTGGCAGACAAGATGACATCGGAGCAGCGTAGTCGTTGCATGGCTGCGGTCAAGGGCCGCGACACTAAGCCTGAGTTGATTGTCAGGCGGTTTCTCCATGCCCAAGGATTGCGTTATCGTGTCAATGTCAAGTCTCTACCCGGTTCGCCCGATATCGTGTTGCGCAAATATCGCACAGTGGTGTTTGTTGACGGATGTTTCTGGCATGGTCATGAGGGGTGTAAGTTTTTCAAGCTTCCTACGAGCAACGAGCTTTTCTGGCGCCATAAGATTGCCACCAATTTTGCCCGAGATTTCGCCAACAATGCAGACCTGCGCTTGGCCGGTTGGCGCGTGATTCGCGTGTGGGAGTGCGACATCAAGACTACGGAGCGTCGCGAGGCGACCCTCCGTAGTCTATACTATGCCATCACTACCAAGCACATCCCCGGTAATTTCCCGGCACAAGCCTACCCATCTTGCAGTTACGGAACAGCGGAAACCGACCGGGTGGAATTGGTCGCCGAACCGCAAGCTCCATACGGTGCGGATACATTACATCTGCCTGAAGACATTGGCAAATATGACTCCTTGACAATATATGAACCCATTCATGTGGCTCATACAAAACGACGCACCTAAAAGAAGAGTATATGCGCAGACTTTTATCTAATGTGCGCTTTCGGTAGTCAGTGTCATTTATCTTCTTTCCACAAGAAGCCGGCATACCATAGAAGACCTTGCTCCTTATCGTAAACCACCGGATATTCTACAAAATCTTCCGGCTGCATAATGTTGTCAATATACAATACACATTCGCTTGTGTTATCTACCACTCCGGTTCCTCCCTGTTCCATAAATTCCCTGTTTTTGATTAATTTGGTGTAACGGTATCGGTCGTTACCCCATTCGTCTTTATTCTCTTTCTCAAAAAACAGGACACCGAACAAGTCCCCATCTTCGAAAGAAAAAGTAGAGGAAAGCGCATCCTCTGTAACCGGGTTGTTGTTAAGTATTTTGACGAATTGTGAAGATATGCACGGAAAATATGAATCCATCATGTTTTCGAAAACTTCAATCCGTAACCAATCTCCCTCAATGTTTTCAATCCTGTAGATATCTCCTTTCGAGGCTTTACCATGAACTTTGCTTTGGGTGGAAGGTTCAGAACGCAAGTTGACGTTCGATTTGATTACGTAGGCATAGGATTCGGTCTCTTCTGCAAATGCAGTAAAAGTGAACGCGGTTGCTAACAGTAATGTGGCGAGTTTCTTCATGTGACTTAGTTTTTTATATAAATTTGGTGAAATGCAAAAATAGTTTTTTTTCAATTGATTTCAAAATAGCTTTACCTTATTATTAAAATGTATTAAAATATTACAGGCGAGTGCATCATTTCTTGGATGCATCCGCCTCGAAAAATAATGGTCACATGTTGTCCATGTCGAGACCGCGAATCTCCATGGTGCAACCCTTCAATGCTGTAATCTTAGGGAGCATGGTTTTTACTTTCACATCGAGGTCGTTGATGTTGATGTTCCTGCGTTGACGCTTTATTTCATATACCTCCGCGGTCTTTTCTATTTCGTTGGCTGCAATCAAGTCTATTTCGTTTTCTCCCTTTCTGTCCCACCAACGTCCTAAGATTGTGTATTTCCCACTTTCGGCAGCTTTGGCATAAAAGTAACGTTCCAACATCTTTCCGGAGAATGTTGCATAGTCGCGACGTATCAATGTGCGCATCTGATTGTATGCCCCAATTTCCAATATGTGACCATATTTGAAAATAAAACGGAACCAGAATGTGAAGAAGTTATCATGAATTGTGTATACAACGTTTTTAGTAGTTGTCTTGGCTCCGAGAGGTATCTCTTTTTTGATAATGCCGTAGTCATCTTCAAGTCTCGTCAAATATCCCCCTATCTCCTTGCCGATCATTGACTCAATCTCTGACCTACGTGTGTTGCCCGATGCTATGGCCGACAGTATTGAAAAGTATGTGTCGTAATCCTTGCCGAACTCTTCCACAAGTATGGCTCGTCCCTCGTTGATAAATACTGAGTCAGAGCTTATTATACTGTCAATCATAGAGTCTACCGTGAAAGCATGGTCTTCTACAAGAAGTTGTACATATTTAGCCACTCCGCCTGTGAAAGAATACAATGCAAGCAAGTCATCATTACTATATTCCGGAGCATTATCGTGTAATATATCTTTTAGCACTGATGGCTTGAAAGCCCTGATGTGCATGAATCTGTTTTGACGGTTATATAGTGGTTCCTTTTTATCACGAAATATTTTTGTCATCATGGAGTATACGGAACCGCAAACTATGAGATTAATTTTAGACGATAAGTGGTTTAAATCCCATATTTTCTGCATGTCGCTGAAAATTGATGAATTAACCCTGTAAAAATTCTGAAATTCGTCGATAAACAGTGTGAAACTCCATTCTTTAGAGAGTGTCATCAAGTAGTCAAACAACTCTGAAAAGTTGGCTGGAGTACCCCCCATTTTAATTTTTAGCTTTCTCTCTACTTCCTGTCGAAACTCCTCGCAAAGAAGATTTTCTGCTTTACGACCCACGAAAAAATATAATAGTGGCATATCCTCATATGCTTTAAGCACAAGTGAGGTCTTGCCGATTCTACGGCGTCCGGTGACAACCGTGAATTGGGCATTCTCTTTTGCGTTTTCACGTATTTTGTGAAGTGTGGCAATCTCTTCTGTTCGATCGTAAAATTTCATAATCAGTCGGTTGTGAATAGAAACAGCGGTTTCCGAAACACAGGTTTCTATTTGCGAAGTTACATCATTATTCTGACTTGCGCAAGAGTGTTGTAGAGAAAAAGCAAAAAAAATAACCTGATAACATGTCAAAATCACATGTTATCAGGTGCTTGAGTGTTTTATAATGTCAGAATCCGGATTGATTGACTCTGAATTGGGTTTTATCAGAAACGGTTTGACAAACTTTTATGCGAAAGCGTGCAATGAGATGTCGGTAAGCCATATCCAGAGCGGACAGAAACCGATGAAGAGAATAACACTCAGTGTCAGCGATGATGTGCCGGTTGCAACATATGTGTTGTACTCGTCGGCGATGATGATGCCGGAGAATGCAGGCGGCAACGCTGCTGCCACTACAAGCATCTTCAGGTTGAGGGGATCCATATGGAAGATAAGACCCAATATGAGAACCACTGCCGGCATTACGATCATCTTCATAATCGAACCGAGTATGGCCTGCCAATTTATCTGAATCTTGATGGCCGCCAGTGTTATACCTGCCGAGAACACTGCCATAGATGCGTTAGCCTTGGCGATAAGGTTAAACGACGGACTCAGGTAGTCGGGCCATGGAATTCCGACAATCACCCAGATTACGGCGAGGATCGGTGCCCAGGCCACAGGCTGCTCCAAGGCGTGGAGCACAGGTTTCCATGCGCTCTGCTTCTTGGCTGTGCCGGGTTGTTGCTTCTCAAGCGAAGCATTCATCAGTGACAATCCCACCGGAATACCGATGGCATTTACCACGATACCTACTATTGCCACGACAAGAGCCACCGAAGGCGATGTGCCGAAAATAGGCTCAAGCACTGCAAAGCCAAGGAACCCGATTGTAGGCGAACCGCTTATCAACGCACTTACGGCCGCATCTGCACCGGTGTTGCTCTTGAACATCCTGAATACGAAGTATACAAGCATGAAACATGCCATGATACCTACGGTCGAGACAATCGTCAGCTTGATGTCGGCCACAAGGTCGGCACGTGAAGCCTGCACAATCGATACGAACAACGCAGCCGGCAAAGCATAGTCGAGCACCACCTTATTGAATTTCTTTGCGTCGTCGCCCGTGAAGACACCCTTCTTGCCCGATAGATATCCGGCCAGCATCACCACTATGATAGGCACAATCGCATAAAGGATTACGTGTGATATGTTCATAATGATTCAATTTTTATAATTAGTAATTTCTCAATACAACTTTCAAACTTACTAAAAATTTCCAATAGAAAGAAGTCTGAAAGCTGGAAAAATAAAGTATCGAGATTCCACAGTGGCATCTCGATACTTTTAAAATTAAGATTACACCGTATAGTCAATAAGCGGGGCAGGGTTGAGGTAGCCGATATGACCGCTCTCCTTGCCCGAGTCAGCGGCGAGCTGCACATCGATTAGCGTAGGCTTGCGCGATGCTATCGAGGCTTCAAGGGCACTCTTTAGTTCCGCGGGGGTAGTGACATAATAAGTGTCTGCACCAAATGCCTCCCCAAACTTGTCATAGCGGGCATTGATATCAAGCGTGGTAGGAGCCGGGTCGCCATCGTTGCCTGGGTTAACGCCCACACCATTATAGATACCTCCGTTGTTGAATATCACCACTGTAACCGGCAGTTTGAACCTGCATATTGTGGAGAAATCCATACCTGAGAATCCGAATGCGGAGTCACCCTCCACTGCCACGACACTCTTGCCTGTAGCTACGGCTGCGCCTATTGCCGACCCCATGCCCATACCCATGATGGCCCAGGTGGCACAGTCCACACGGTGGCGAGGCAAACTCATGTTGACAGCATCGCGGGTGTCATCAAGCGTGTTGGCACCCTCATTTACCAATATCACATCGGGGTTCGACTCCAATATCGGTTTGATTGCGCTAAGGGCTGTCCAGTGATTCATCGGTTCAGCAGTGGCGGCAGCTTCAATGCGTGCAGCAAACTTGGCATTCTTCACCTTGGCTTCAGACTGAAGCGAAGTCACCCATGCCGGATCGGCCTGCATCTTGCGAGAAGCGAGGGCTTCGAGCAAAGCGTCAAGCGATTTGCTCATGTCACCAACTACAGGAGCGGCTATAGGCACATTCACATCGATCTCCTGAGGCTCCACATCGAGTTGCACGAACTTGATGGCCGGACTCCATTTCCCTTTGCCAAACGAAAGCATCCAGTTCAGGCGCGCGCCAATCACAATCACCACATCAGCCTTCTCCATAATAGTAGACCTGCAAGAGAGTGCGCTTAGCGGACCGTCATCGGGCATAAGGCCCTTGGCCATCGACATTGGCAGATAAGGGATATTGTATTTCTCAACAAGAGTCTTGATCTTGTCGTCTACCTGAGCGTAAGCCGCACCCTTGCCGAGAAGGATAGCCGGCTGCTTGGCCGATGCTATGATATCGGCAGCGCGGGTAACAGCTTCGGCATTTGGCTGCACCGGTGAATAGAGGTCTACCGGAGTGTAGAACAGCTTCTGCGCCTCACTCGCATCCATAATCTCAGCGAGTGCAGGTGTTGTCATGTCAATGTATACGCCACCCGGCCGTCCGCTCACTGCGGCGCGGTAGGCGCGTGCCACTGCTGACGGAATATCCTTGGCATGGCTGCATCGGAAAGCCGCCTTCACGAGGGGCTTGGCTGTGTTGAACTGGTCGAGCTGCTCATAGGTGCCCATGTTCATGTCGACCATCGTCGGGTCAGATGCTCCCGAAATCTGAATCATCGGGTAGCAATTTACGGTAGCGTTGGCTGTAGCCGTAAGGCCATTCATGAAGCCAAGAGAGGAAACAGTGAGCAATACGCCCGGAGTTTTGGTCAGATAGCCGTGTGTGGCGGCAGCCATGCCGGCCTGCTGCTCATGGCGGAAGCTGACATATCTTATCCCCACCTTCTGCATGGCATATGCAGCTTCAGTCACCGGAATGCCTACAAGTCCGTAGACAGTGTCGAGGTTCATGCGCTTCAGCGCCTCGGCGAGTATATACATGCCGGTCACCTGTTCCGGAAATTTAGGTGCGGCTTTTGTTGTGTCAGTCATAATCATTTTGTTTTTGGGAGTGGTTCTGTAGTTCCGTTCTTTGCCATTTCGGCCTGTTGTTCAGCCGTATATCCAAGTGCAGTCAGCACTTCGGCTGTGTTGCCTCCGAGTGCAGGAGCGGGTCCGTAGGTAGGCTGATAATTCGACATGGTGAACGGGCAGCCCACAGTCACGAACTCTCCGATTTCGCCACCCTGATTAATGCGGACGAGCGTGTTGCCATCGTAAAGCGACTCATCGCTCATCACCTCCTTGGTGGAGAGCACCGGGCCTACAGGCATCTCTGCCTTGCTCAGCAAATCGGTGATTTCAAACTTTGTCTTGTCGGCACACCATGCACCGATACGGGCGTAAATCTCATCTTTATGACGGTCGCGCGCATCGGCTGTGTTGAAGTCCGGATTGGTGAGCCAATCCTCGAAGCCCATGGCCTTGCAAGCAAGTTCGAAACTCTTGGCATCGCGCTGCAAAATGATGTATACGTAGTTGTTGGCATCCAGTTCGGAGTCAAGGCCACCGGCAGGTTTGCACTTGTAAGTCCAACCTAACACTCCACCACCCTCGATGTTGCCGCAACGTGGCACACAGTCGCCGAACTTTCCGTTAGGATACTGCGGGAACTGAGTCAAGTAACCGATCTTATCGAGTGTGAGCTGGTCACGGGTCTTGATACGGCAGAGGTTAAGGCAAGCATTGTGCATGGACTGGTATACGTAGCAACCTTCGCCCGTCTTCTCACGCTGCACCACAGCAGCGAGCAAACCAATCAGCAGGTGCATACCGGTGTTTGAATCGCCGAGTGCTGCGCCCGACTGTGTCGGGATATTATACTGGCCATCATACCAGCCGGTGGTGGAGGCTGCGGCTGCCGTCACCTGTGCGATAGGCTCGTAAGCCTTGAGATCTTTATATTTTGATGATTCCGGGAAACCCTTGATTGTGCCGTAGATGCAACGGGGGTTGAGCTGGTGAACCACTTCCCAGCTGAAGCCGAGCTTATCCATTGCGCCCGGATGCAGGTTCTCCACAAAGATATCGGCCTCCTTGATAAGCTTGGTCAATACTTCCTTACCATCGGGGGTCTTCGCATCAAGTGTAAGCGATTTTTTGTCGGAGTTGAGTTGCAGGTAATAGTAGCTTGGAAGGTCAGGGTTGAATTGGAGTTCCTTACGGGTGGCGTCGCCAACGCCCGGACGTTCTATCTTGATTACTTCTGCGCCGAGCCACGCGAGCATCTGGGTGCAAGAGGGCCCTGACTGTACTTCTGTGAAGTCTACTACTTTTAAACCTTGAAGAGGTGCTGTGTTCATAATGATTGTGTGTTTTTTCAATCTGCCCGTAGGCAGAGCTTGTTAATAAATGTTTTTCGCAATTAAAACACGCAAAAACACACAAATGTTTAAAAAATTTTTCGAACCTCAGAATTTGCGGAGGTAGTCTGAAAGTGAAGTCTCGGCTGAAAGGTTCATCTTCTTGCGCAATCTGTAGCGGGTCATCTCTACCGAACGGTAGGTGATATTGAGCAGCGGGGCAATCTCTTTCGACGACAACCCCATCTTTATATATGCGCAGAGTCTTTGGTCCGTTAGGGTGAGCATCGGATAGACCTCAAGAAGTCGTTGCATATAGTTCTCATACACCAAGTCGAAATTGCGGGTAAAGGTCTTCCAGTCATCATCATGGCTGATATTCTCCCTTATCAATTCCTTTATTTTAGCTATCGCCTTTGCATTACGTGAATCATCAGGCTGATTTCGCAGCGATTCAGATAACTTGGAGAGCCGTTCTGATATGTCGAGCAATATTTCATTTTTACGCACGAGATTGAGAGTCGAATTGGATAGTTCGTTGCTCTTGTTCTTGATATCCTGCTCCAGTTGTTGGCTCTTGAGTTGTGCTATCTCGTAATCCTTACGTATCGATTCCTCGCGATTGATACGCTCCATTTCTGCCAGTTCCTCGTTCTTGCGTTTCTCCATGATTAAGGCGGCCTTATGAGATTTCTTAATATAAAGGCGGTATATGAAATAGATGCAAACAATTGATGCCACTGCATAAAACAACATAGCCCATAATGACCTGTACCAAGGAGGTAACACCTTCAGAGCGAAGCTGCATTCCGAGGTAGCTCCGGTGACCCGATTGTATGCCTTGATTCTGAATGTATATTCACCTTCGTGCAGTGAAGTATACTCCTTGATAGCGAGAGGGGAGTACTGGCTCCATTCATCGCTGAGGCCCTCCATACAGACCGAGTATACTACATCCCCATCTGAGCTGTAGTCGGGAGCGACAAATTCAAACCTTACTGAGTTGAGACTGTAAGGCACTTCGAGCCCCGGACTCTCTGGTAGAAACAACTCCGGATTATATAATAGAGAATCCTGATTGGCATAGAGTGCAGAGACAAACACTTTATTGCTTGTCACTGTGTCGCGGTGAGTGCGCAGATCGATGTCGAAAAATCCATCCTCATGTCCTGCTATGAGTCGTGTGTCAGATAGAAAATTCAGATTTTCGCTTCCGGGTAAAAGCTTACGTCCCATGGCACGATATGTCACCGAGTCAACTTTGGTATCACCCATCAGATTGGTATTGACTACTATCGACCGGCCTCCACCCACCATCCATAGGTCATTGCCCGGAGATCGGTAAAGCCTTGATGTCGGCATGCCGCTTATCTGATTGCCAAAACGTTCATCCACGATTATGCTGTCGTTAGAACGTGAGTATGTATAAAAGCCCGATGTTGTGCTGAACACAATTTTACCGTCTACCTTCTGAACCAGATTATCGCGGTCGTCCGGCAGACCATTTTGTGATGTGTAAAGTTTTACATTCTCAAACGTAAGTTCTGCCACATTAAGTTTCATGCGGTATATACCTTTTTGCCAGTGTGCCAGCCAAATTGTACCATCCTTGTCCTCAACCGGACGTGCTGTGCTGTCGGTATATCCTGATATTTTTCCTGTCACTTTCCATTGCCCACCTGAGTTATGCATCAGATAAAAACCTTCGTAAGTTGACACAAGAGCATATTCCGGATTATTAAGCAGAGGAGTGACTGACGTGGCTCCTCTAATGCCTTGAATTGGCATGAAGGTCTCGCCGGCCCCCATATACAGCCCCAGGTCTCCGCACACAAATAAGTCATTGCTGATTGTATCGATGGCCCATATCTGCCCTCTTATGAGGCGTGTGAGCCGTGGAGGCTCCGGCGATGAAATCGTAGGCCATGGTGTAGAGTAAAGCCCTTGGTTGGTGCCCAATAGCATGCGGTTACCACGCTTCATGGATGCGTATCCGGCACCATGGTCGTTAGCGTTACCAAGCAGGTTGCGAATCGGTGATGTGGCTGCAACACATGCCAGACCATTGTCGAGACATAACCATAGGTTGCCTCCCGAATCGAATGATGCGCGTAGCACAGTGTTGTTTTGCAATCCTGATGATTTATTGATATAGGTGATGTCCGTGCCATCCGTGCGACACACCACAGCACCGCAATTTACTGTGCCTACAGCCAAAATCCCGTTGCGAAGTGTGGCGCAGAATGCCTGATGCTCCTTAAGAAATGAGGAGATGACCTCGAGACATGGCGACACACTGATTCCATCAAATATAAATATGCCGTGAAGCGATGTGACGATCAGCAAATTGCCATTAGGGAGGGGTAGCAACGAGCAGATTCTGGAGCCAAGCGATGTGGACAGTGGTATCAATTGCGGATTCTCTGTGTTAAACATTGATAGTGTCCCGTCATCGAAGCCTACATATATGATGTTGTCAATCAGTGTTGTTGAAGTGATTTTTTTGTCAAATTTAATTGCTCTTGTGCTTCCGGATCCGTTGTTGCAGATTATATGCGTATCTGCCTGAAACCATATTTGATGGTCACTCTGCATGATGTTCCATATCTCGCCAAACGAGCGGTATTCCGGTTTTAATGTCGCGGTAATGGAAACGTATTCAACCCTATGGCTTTTTGCAGATGTGTGGAAATATCCGAATTCGTTTGAACCTCCGGCATATACTCGCTTTCGTGATGTATCCACAAGAAGTGCCCTCACTGCCGAACCATAGTTTATGCCGTGCAGATTCCATTCACGGCTGTTGAAGGTGAGAAGTCCATAATGATTGCCAAACAACATGGTGCCATCAGGCACTTCTCCTATTGACCAGTTTTGTGCACCTGCTGCATATTCTTTCCGACTATAATTCACTATGGTCGGAAATGAACCCATCATAGGTATAGTCCCTATGATGCACATCAATAAAGATATCAGAATTCGATATTTCACGGTATTTGTTTCAAATTAATATCACCTTAGAGAGATATCTTTAAGTGCCCGCTCAGATTAAAAGCATATTATAATGTGAGTATATGGATGGTTGATTTTCCGCCCGATTGGAACGCGCATAGTAACCACTCTGTAACTGAGAAGCGGGTGGGAAAGCTGCCATTCAGATGCCCACAGGATGGTATGCTTTTAATCTGAGCGGGCACTTATGAGTTGTCTGGTTAATGTGAATGCAAATATACAAAATATGCAGTTTGTGAGGTGTTATTTAAAACATGTTATACAACATATTTTAGATAATATTCTAATAATCAAATTAATAGTATTTAGTTGTAGGGGTATTGTAGGGGTGTTTATTATGACTTGTTGAGGTTTTGTGAAGCCTGTTTTCTTGACATTAAATAATGCGTCATGTAATTTTGCCGCATAAAAACTTTAAAAACCGACAACATGAAAAAACTTTCACTTTTCTCGACAGCCCTCATGTGTGGGGCATCTGTATTCGCTCAGTCTTATATCTCTGCCGCACCTGAAGGTGGTTTCGATGTGAACGGAGGAAAGGATTATGTGGTGCTTTATGCTCCGGAGGATGTAATGACCAAGATGGGTTCGAAATTGGTTTCCGACCAAAATCTCGATCAAGATCAAGTGCGCAATTATATTATGTATTGGGTCACCGATTGGGATCCCAAGGATCTCACTCTTTATAATGTGCCGGAAGAAGGGGTCAAGAATTCTTTCGGTGGCGACAGTTATGTAAACGCTACCCCTCTTTATGCCTGGGGCACCGGTGCATTCACTGCAAAGGGAACTCCATATGACCTTTCCAAAGTGACTGATGAGCACTATCTTCACATCGGTCTCCGTGATTTCGGTTCAGCTCCTTCTAAGTATCAGTTTACCGTCGGTCCCAATGAGTCAATCCGCACCAATGGTTTCCAGATTGAGGTGGGAAGTGCCAAGGGCGCGTCTAACGGTGATTTCGTGGGAGTAGGAGAGATGCCTAACGGTAATGACGGCAAATGGTATTATCTTGACATTCCATTGAAAGATCTTATCGATGAGAATGGAGACTTTGGATTCGCTTACGATTTCTCTAAACCATTTGGTGCTAAAGAGTCGGCATTCACATTCTCATTCTTTGAGCCGACATGCACCACAGCCACCAAGTCCGGGCCCGCTCCAGGAGAGTCTGTATATGACTATGAAGTGACCAAGCTTGGTTCTGCACTTTCGCTCGACCACGTGTTCTTCTACATTCCCGACGGTTCTGCTGTAGATTGCATTTTCGATTCTGAGGATGCCGGCGCCACAGTATATTATGATCTTCAGGGACATCGCGTAGAGAATCCCACCAACGGAATTTACATTGCCAAAACAATTAATGGTGTACGCAAGGTGGTGAAGTGATAAATTCACTCAAAAACCACTGACATTATATAAAACAATTTTTCCACGATATACGCCAAAAAAAGTTTATGAAAAAGTTTGTTACATTGGTATTTGGTGTCGGAGCGGCTTTGGCCGCTTCGGCTGCCGTGCCGGTAGATAAAGTGCCGGACGGTTACTCATTGCGATGGGCTGATGAGTTTGATGCTGCCACGCTCAATGAGAAGTTATGGAATATAGAGGTTAACGGCAACGGCGGTGGCAACAACGAGTTGCAATATTACCGCCGTGAGAATGTCAAGCTTGGCACTGACCCCAAGTCGGGCGAGAAGTGTCTTGTGTTGACAGCTCGCCGTGAAAATTATC
Organism: uncultured Muribaculaceae bacterium; assembly: GCA_910586175.1. Lineage (GTDB taxonomy): Bacteria > Bacteroidota > Bacteroidia > Bacteroidales > Muribaculaceae > Lepagella. The sequence goes on from CAJUIJ010000001.1 coordinate 21,799, forward strand.
AGGGTAAATCGTTTACATCAGGACGTGTAAATTCGTTGGGTAAGGCTGCCTTTAAACATGGTCTTATACAGGCACGTATCAAGTTCCCGCATACGGCCAACGGTCTTTGGCCGGCTTATTGGATGATGGGTAATGATATGAACAAGTATGGTTGGCCACGCTGCGGGGAGATGGATATCATCGAGACCGGCCATGCCAACGGCATTCGCGATGGAATACAGGACCGTTATTTCGGTGGTACGCTTCATTATGGCCCTAATGCCACTGCCGAGGGTCATCAGCAGATTCCTATCGAATACACTGCTCCCGAAGACAACCCCATTGCCAATGATGAATATCACATCATTACTGTGGAATGGGATGACAACAACATAAGCATGTATTACGACCTTGAGAACTTCAATGCCGCCGGCAAGCGCAAGGCCCGTTATTTCACAACCAACGTGGCCTATAACGACAACGAACTCTCAAGCGGTCATTACTTCCAGAAGCCTTTCTTCTTTCTCTTCAATGTGGCGGTTGGAGGCATGTTCCCCGGTATATTCGATCCGGCATTGATTACTGTGCTTCCCAACATGGGCGATGAGACAAGTATGTATGTAGATTGGGTGAGGGTATATCAGAAGGATGACGATGCGGAAGCCCTGTATACATATATAGATGAGAATGGTCAGGTGGTGACCAATATAGAGGAAGAACCCGAACCGACCCCCCGTCCTGATGACAAGACAGAGCTGTCTGGTTTCGCCACCAAAGCTCTCGATGAAAATGGTGTCTCTACCTTTGACTTCAACGATGTGAGTGATGCAGTTCTGATAAGCACAAGCGACGGAGTTCGTGGACACTTATATGAAGCAGGTGCCAATGTGACCGACTATAACGTCAACGACACCAATCGCAACCTTTATATCTGGGAGAACACTTATGTGTCGGTAAATCGTGCCGGGCACACTAATTCTTTCGGTTGGGATGAAGGTTACAATAAGTTTACCGTGGCCAATGTAGGTTGGTCAGGTCTTGGATTCAATATAGTGGGCGAGGATTTGTCGATGATCGACGATTCTTATTGGTTGCATTTCGCCATGCGTGCCGGTGATGTTGAGATGCACACCTCGCATGAGATACAGGTGCTCAACGCTAAGTTCCGTATAGGCAGCGACAGCAGTAAGCTCGCCTCTATAGGAGATTTCAAACGCGATGGCGAATGGTATTATTTCGATATTCCTGTGGCTGCTCTCCAGCAGTTCAGCAGCCCCCTGCTCGGGGCTAATCCCAAAAATTTCGATGGCAATATCATAGCCTTCCTCAGCGGTGCCGTTACTGATGCAGAGGTATGCTTTGACAATATATTTTTCTATAAGTCCAAGACAAAGGAGATACCTGCATATACCGACAGCAGTGCCGACCTCGGCAAGTTTGGCTACAAGAGCCTTGATGATAACAATGAGCCGGTGTTCAGCTTTGACGGCATTACCGATATAGTGCCTCTCGTGCTTTCGGGCGACACTTGGGAGTCTCTGACTGCCGACGGAACTTATGGCGAAGGTTCTTATGTAAAGGAAGAAACAGACTGCTCGGAGCAAGGTGTGCGCAACAATTTCTTCTCGTGGGACAATACCCTCTCCGTGCGGCAGGTAACTGACAAGGTTAATTCTATGGGTCGTGTGCCCTACGGTGGGTTTACGGCTTACAGTGCTGCCCCGGGCGCTGCATGGACAGGTGCGGGTTGGGCTGCTATTGACGGTCAAGGCCGTAAGATGAAGCCTCTCAATCTCTCCACCATTGATGACTCTTATGTGTTGCATTTCTCTGTGCGCAGCGATGCAGCTGTAGGTCATGTGCCTGTGATGTTACGTCTCGGTGCCTCCGCCGGCGACTGTGTGATCGTGCTCGGACGCTACTCCAAGACACCTATCTTCGCAGACTTCAACCGTGATGGCGAGTGGTATTCGTTTGATATTCCCGTTGCCGAACTCAAGCGTCTCGGCTCTCTATGGAGCAATGCCCCTGAAAAGGGTGGCCTCGGCGCGTATACCGATTATTCGCTTTGTATATATACCGACGATACGCTCTACGATAATTCCTGGTTCTCACTCGATAATGTTTTCTTCTATACCAAGGGGGAGACATATGAGGTGAATGAACTCGGCGAATATGGTTATCCTGCCATTAATGAAGAGAATCTCTCTGCCTTTGACCTCTCCGACAAGGAGTATATATTCTATTCAGTTAATGGCTCAGTGATGGCTCAGATAGCAAATGCCTGTGGTGACGATGCTGTGATTGGTGACTACCGTGATGGTGTTAACGGCTCTCATTTCTATGTGTGGGAAAATACTTACGCTGCCGGCACTGACTCCGATAACCGTGTTGAGCTTGGCATTGCCGACTCTTTCGGTGGAGACGAGGGCTGGATTGATCTCAAGGTTAATGGCACATGGTCGGGTGCCGGTCATGTGTGTGACAATGGAGCAGATCTTACCGAACTCAACAATGGCGAATGGTTCATGCACTTCTCCATGCGTGGCACAGACAATGCCTCTCATCAGGTATCTCTCGGTGAGGCCAAGTTCACCATCGGCAAGACTCCGATGCCGGGTGCCCCGCTCCTCGGCAACTATCTGCGCGACGGCAAATGGTACAGTTTCGATATTCCGCTAAATAAACTTCTCACTCTGACCACTGACATATTCCCCGACACCAACGGCTCATTAAACAAATATATGGGCAACATGGTGACCTTCATGAGCGGAGGCAATATAGGCGACAATCTTCAGTATGACAATATCTTCCTCTGGCGCAAGCACATGAACGGGGATCTCGGTGAGGTAGAGAATTTCGGTGATTCAGCCGAAGAAGCCGAAATAATAATCGGCATATATGACCTGTCGGGTCGTAAGTGTAATGGCTTGGATGTACCCGGTATGTATATAGTGCGCACATCACGTGGAGCCAAGAAGGTGCTGGTAAAATAAATTGCAGTCTCTATGAGACGGACTATTAATGAATCTCTATGAAGATTAAATTGATTACCTTGGCATTTCTTTCGTGCCTGACTATCGCCGGCTTCGCGCAGCAACGCAGCGCGAAGCGCGGCATAGGCTGGGACGAGAAGATTGTAGCTCTCAATGCCAACCATATGCAGCTGATGCAGCATGGCGTAGATTGGGTGTACAATTGGGGACCTGATCCTGAGAATGTTGATCTCTTTGCATCTGATTCCATGAGTTTTGCCCCCATGTGCTGGAATGGCGCCTACGACGAGAAGCGTATAAGAGATTTTGTGAAAAAACACCCTGAAACACGCTATCTTCTCGGATTTAACGAGCCGAATTTCAATGCACAAGCCAATATGTCGCCCGAAACGGCGGCAAAGCAGTGGCCGCGCCTGGAGAAACTTGCCGACGAACTTGGACTTCGTCTTGTTGGGCCGGCACTCAATTTCTCGGGTGAAGTAGTCGGCGGTCGCATCTGGTCGCCTTATGAATGGCTTGATGAGTTCCTGCGCATATATCCAAAGGCTCGTATGGATTGTCTCGCCCTGCATTGCTACATGAATTGGTATTCGAGTACCACTTGGTTTGCTACCGAATATATCTATAAGGATCTTTATGACGCCTCTAAAAAAGATGTTTATGGCAAATATCCTCACCTTGTGGCTTGGCTCGATGAGTGTAAGGCTAAAAACGGCAGTTTCCCGCGTATGATGCTTACCGAATTCTGCTCTTGGGAGAATGATGGCACAATCACCGGTCTCGACTTTCAGCTCGACCAAATGACGCAGAAACTTCAGAAGCTTGAGCAGAGCGATATAGTGGAGGGGTATGCTTGGTTCATGGCTAACGGAGCAGCGTCAGCTTATCCATATTACAGTGTTTTCGAGAGCAATTCACCATCGAGTCCGTTATCGACTCTCGGAACTGTCTATGTTAACTTGTCATCTTTCGATAGGACTAAATTCTATGCGCCTGATGAAAATGTGTTGGCTAAGGATTATGTAGATGCCACTAAGGATGCACAACAGGTCAAGGTGCGTCCTAACACCGATGTCGGCTCCACATCTCCTCTACAGATTGAAATCCCGTCGAGCGGTTGGGTGGAGTATCAGATAGATGTGCCGCGTGATGGCCGTTATAAGGTGTCGATGCGTATGTGCAGTTCCTCCGACAATAAGGTTGCGCTTTATGTAGATGGCAAACGACTTCTCACAGAATCTCTTCTTTCCACAACAGGGGAGTGGGGCATAAGGGAGTTTGACGCTGACTTAAAGGCCGGGCAGCATAGCGTGATGTTCTACAACACTTCTCCTTCATCCATAATGATGGACGAATGGAAGTACGATAGGCATAGCGGGATTACTGACATTATTATAGATGACACTGACATAATGCCGGAGGCAATATATGATTTGAACGGGTGTGCTGTGAGCGGCACACCCGCCACCGGCATATATGTTGCGCGTTGTGCCGGAGTGTCACGAATGGTCAGATACTGATTAAAATAATAAATCAACTATAGGAAATCTAATACAAATAAATTTTAACAGCAATAACAATTATGAAAAAATTGATTTTACTTGGAGCTGCAGCTCTGATGTGCAGCTATTCGGCAGATGCCGCAAGCAAGTATGTGGTGTGGTCGGGCGATGCTCTGACTGCCGACGAGGTGCAGATGCCGGCTGCTTATAATGGTTGGTGGAATATGAACCATCAGACTGTTGCCGATTCTGATTCAGAAGAGGGTGACGCATGGCGATTCGCTTCTGCCGATGGCTCTAATGCTGCTTCTTGCGGATATTGGGTGAATTATGAGAATGCCCCGGAAAAGTTCGATCTATCTCTGATTGCAAATCGCGATCTAGTTTTCAATGCCAAGATTGAGGGAGAGGGCAGCTGGACGATACGACTCACTTCACCCGATGCTGACGCAGTGCTGAATATTCCTAATGATGGTAAGTATCATGAGGTGCGTTTGAATGTGCCTCGCGATTTCGGTGGAGTATTGGACTATTGGAATAATCAAAGCGAAAATCAAGCTTTCGTATTCTCTCCCGTAGGTGTTAACTTGAACTCGGAGAGTGCACTTTATGTCAACAATGTTCGTTATGAGGAGTCAGTGCCAATGCCTGAAATCACAGCCTCGGTGGCCGGTATCACTGCAACTTCTGCCGACCTGACGTATAATGTGGCTTTTGCTGAGGGATACTCCAACACTGAGGTGACAATCAATGGGGAATCAGCATCAACCTCTGCCACTCTGAATCTCACCGGTCTGACACCGAAAACCGACTATACCTATACCATAGTGGCCAGTGGTGAATATGGCGGTAAGACCTATAGCGCCGAGGAAGTTGTAACATTAAAGACCGCTCGCGAGAATGGTGACTACCCTGTGTGGTACGGCCGCACCGACAAGGAGGGCTTCACTGCAGTTTACAGCATTACATATAATCCTGACAAGACCCTCACCGTTGAAGCTGTGATTGAGACGGAACTTGAAACACCTGAGGCCGACCGTAACTTCCATATCTTTATCGGTGGTGACGAATGGCTAAAGTTGAAAGCCGGTGAGTCAGACCCCGAAACATTGGTAGGTACGACTACCTCGACATTTGAGGAGGGTGCAGAGATAACTTGGGAATGGTATCTCCCTTATGCCGGTGGCGTATATCAGGAGACAAACAAATATGTGGTAGGTTCTGAAAATGAAAAACCTGCCGATCTTCCCCGTCTTGAGGCCTCACTCCAGCAGTTGACTTACAATTCCGCCACTATTGATTATGTGGTTAAGAATGCAACAGACTTCTCAGATGTTGTTGTGAAGATGAATGGTGAGGTGGTGACTGAAAGCCCTGTGGTGATTACCGGCCTTACAGAGAACACTGAGTATACTTACACATTCTCAGTTTCAGGCTCCAAAGATGGTGAGACACTCGAAGGCAAGGATGTGACAGTATCGTTCAAGACTCCTTTGGAGAATGCAAAAGATTTGGTATATGCCGACTATGTTAAGGCTGAGATAAAGAATGCTTATCTTGTAGGAGAGGATGCAGCCAATGCCCGCACTTTCTATGTTTCACTCCCATTCCAAGTGACTTATTCTGCACTCGGTGAGGGTAAATATGAGATTGACCTCTCGCAGGTTGAAAAAATCGTAGGTCTTGTGCCGCAGATATATTGGAACGGGTTCAAATCTCTTGTAAAGAATGAGACAACCGGTCTCTATGAATATAACTTCGGTCAGCAGGAAGCTGATACCGAGGTTGCAATCTCACACTATCTCGCTTATGCAGGTGGAACACTCGACCAGCGCAGCACATATACCCAGTGGGGTATGGAGCAGGTTCGTCCTCAGCTCGGTGAGGCAGCCGCTCTCTCTGTCAGCATCCCTTCACAGGATATTCGCGTCATGAAGCCTTTTGCCGTTGTGGCTTGTGTAACTGACGCTGAGGGTTATTATCTTAATGCCGATGAAGTGGAATATTCCGGTCAAGGTGTCTCTTTTGCAGATGGCATGGCCACCGTTGCAAATAAGGGTGATTATACTGTTACGGCTAATGTAGGCGACCTCGAATCCGAAGTGTCTTTCGTTTGCTTTCTTAATAGTGTGAGCGAGAATCTCATCAGCGGTAAACTCCCTTATGCTTTTGATGCATTCACTGAAGAAGGTGCAGAGAAAAATTTGACAGATGGTAATGATGTCAACGAGGCTATTTGGAATTGCACTGAAAGTGACGAACACTATATGTATTTCGATCTTGGTGACGAGTATGGAGTGGAAGGTGCAGCTATCGTATGGGAAGGTGCATATGCTGTAGATTACGATATAATCTTCTCGCTCAATAAGTTCGACGATTCTAATGAGGTGTTGATGGCCAATGGTATAACCACCGATCATACTATCAACGTTGTGGATAATAATACTACACACCGCACTCACCCTGTGGTTGGAGCAGATGGCTACGATTGTGTCAAGGCCCGTTATATTGCAGTCAAGACTTCTAAGGCCCTTAACTCAGACTGGGGTATCAAGCCTCGCGAACTCAAGGTGTTCGGTGGTAATTGGACTGTTATCTCCGGTGTGGAGAGTGTGGATGCCGACAATGCAGATGCTGAGGTGGAATATTACAATCTCCAGGGCATACGCGTGGCAGAACCTGCCAATGGCATTTACATTCGTCGTCAGGGCAACGCTTCATCGAAAGTGATTTTGAAGTAAGAGTCAGTCTTTATATACAATGAAAAGCAGGGATACCGAAGCCGGCATCCCTGCTTTTGTCTCTTTGGGGAGTGTCTTGTTATACACCTTGGTTCACGTTGTAGACCTCGGTGAGCATCTCTCGCAGGTCGCGTGTGTCGCGTAGTTTCACGTTGCCGTGTGTCATGAGCATCATCTCCACGCCGCTTTGTGCGGCACTATATGGAGGCTGCACATAGTTGATGTCCTCGCGCAGCTTGAAGCCCTCACGCTCGTAAAATGCGATGCGGCGGCGTGCCTCATCTGTTTCCGGCTTTTCCACCTCAATCAGGACATTCTCGCTCACTGTCTTGAACAAATGGTGGAGCATGTCTCTGCCGATACGCTTGCCCCTGAATTCCGGATTGACAGCGAAGTGTTCGATATAAACATATCCCTCGAATGTCCAGTATGTAAGGAAGCCCAAGAACGGGCCTTGCATCTCAGGGTCGCCACTTCGGTCGTCCACTGCGAAGCCGTGAAACTTGCCACCTTTCTCCTTTATAAAGTTGGCCACATGTTCGGCACTTTTGTAGAGCCGACGTTCATTCTCCGGAAATGAGGAGTTATACAGTTCAAGAAAATGAGGATAATCCTTTTCGTCAAGATTTCTGAATTCCATAATTTGTGTGTTTTTATAGCTTTTAAGATTTTGAATTTTCAGGTTTCCGACCGGCCTTTTTGGCATGGTCGTTATGAAGCTTGATTGATGTTATGATAATGCAGCAAACCGTGGTGAGCACATTGGTTATGACAAGCGGAATATTGTATGTCAATATGCCTTGCACAATAAAGAATGCCCCGCCAAAGCCCATCAGCATGAATGTTGGGAGTGCTATGCTGTCAGTGTGGCGAGTGCGTATTGTATGTATTGCCTGCGGTAGGTATCCGAACACCATGCATATCGCTGCCGCATATCCAAATATGTCTGTCAAGATTTCCATCTGCGTTTTGTTTATTGTGACGGATTGTGTATTGCGGCGGACTCTTAATCGGATATTGAACGCAATGCCCTTGCGAGCTGATCGGGGCACGAGGTGGGTTTGGTTTTGCACAGTATTCCACCCAGACGGTCTATCACATCTTCCACTTTCATTCCCTTTACGAGTGCGGATACTCCTTGTGTGTTACCGTGGCATCCGCCTTCGAATGCTACGTGCTGTACTATTCCATTTTCCACTTCGATTTCTATGCTGCGCGAGCATGTGCCTTCTGTCTTATAAACAAATTTCATCTCATTAAGTTGTTTTGGGTTATTCCATTTTATCTCCACATCTTTATCTCCACATCCTCCAACTGTGAATTTACAAAAAAATATCCAATTGCAAAAACATTCCGCATTCAAAATTCAAACATCCCGCAGCCATGTCCTTGGATAGGGTATATGGTATATACTCCCAAAAGTCTATTTAAGGTCTATCTTTATATATTATTATAGATAAGGGTATGCCGGATTGCCTTATCTGTTAATTTTGCAAAAAATTTTTATCCACCTACATCTGTTTTTATGAAAAAACTATTGACTCTGGCCTCATTGGCCCTGATTCTTCACGCAGCCTCTGCACCGGCGATTACATGGAAGTATGGCAACCTTAATTCCTCCACGCTTCAATGTCGTCTCACCGGATGGTCGGGCAACGAACCATCTTCAGGCAAACTCACAGTGCCCTCTTATTATGTCAATCCCGCCGACGGTAAGTCTTACACTGTGGTCAGCATTGGCGACGGCGCTCTCGACAGCCTTAAGACAGTCACCCAAATTACTATCCCGGCCTCGATAAATCGTATCGGAGATTCCGGCAAAGGCAAGGGAAATGGAGATGACCAGTTTGCCTACAATTTCAGGGGATGCCCTAAATTGTCAAAATTTATCGTCGCTTCCGACAATAAATATTACAAGGCCTCTTCGCATGGATGTCTGATGCTGAATATTGAGAATAGAATCAATGCGGTGCTGGTGGTGCCGAGCGACGTAGCAACCACCAACGGTAAGCTCACTCTTACTGATGAGATACAAAGAATCTCAAATGAAGCTTTTGCCGGCAACACTTCTGTCAAGACTCTTGAACTCGACAGTGAAATAGTAATAAACGATAACGGGGGACTTAACCAAGCAAAGAATATATCGAAGTATATTGTAACAGAGCGCGAATACAGCAACCCTGATATTAAGTTAGTCAATGATGTGCTCTACAATGTCATTGCCGGCTTGAACGATGTGATTTCATTGCCCCCGGCCTCTTCGAGAACATCGGTGAAGTTACCTTCAGATATTGCTTGGGTTTATGATTATGCCTTTTATGGCTGTTCCAAGCTAAAAAGCATAGACCTTGCAAAGGTCACATATATCGGCGATAATGCGTTCGCCAGAAGTGGCCTCACGTCAGTTACCGTGCCCTCTACCGTAACATATTTGGGCGAGGGTGCATTCCAGAATTGCAAGTCCCTTCAGGCGATCGACATCAAGGCCGACCTTTCAGAAATTAGAAAGTATACTGCAAGAAATTGTACGGCCCTCACCAAGGTGACTTTCGCCAAAACCCCGGCACAAGTTAAGGATTATGCATTCCAGGGCTGCAAGTCGCTGACGAACTATTCATTTACCGCCGGCACCTCATATTATGAATCTTGCTTCCAAAGCTGTGGGTTTAAGAAGGTTGTCTATAGTGGAGACCAGTATAATGGTAGCGCGGCAGCCCGCAATATGTTCGCCTCCAATGCAAGCCTTGAGGAGATAGACATGTCGGCAATACCTGGCACGAATAAAGATTCTTTTGATTATACTCGTGGCTTCGCGGCCAATTGTAAGAATTTGGCCACGATGAAATTTCCCCCATATATCAATTTTATCTCCTATAGTGGAGATGAGGGGGCGGCTTTCGGTCCCGGATGTGCATTGTCAAAGATTGTGTGTGGAAGCGTCACAAATAATACCGACATGGAGCAGTTTGTCTATGCTCCCACTGCTGACAAGACCAATTTCCGTCCCCGTGTTTTTGTGGCGGCAACGGGACTCAAGTATGTGAACATGTATTATAAAGGACTGTTCGGTGCACGTCAGGGTGCCACTGTGGCTCCTGATTTCATAATAGACTTGTACAAACCTTCGGGCGAGGGTAACTATGTTGATTCAAAAGCCACATACTATGTGCCGGGTGGAGCCAAAGATAATTATAAAAAGGCAACAAAAGCCGGCTGCACAGTCAAGGAATTCTTTACTGTAGATTTTGCACGTTCGGGCGACAGGCTCTATTTGGCTGTATATCAAAACGAACGTCCATCAAGGGTACCGAGCCTATCAGATATTACGGTCGATTTTGGAGACGGTGACGTGCAAGATTCCGATACGGGTGGTTCATCTCTTTCGAGGAAGGCCTATTGGCAGGTCAAGAAAGTAAAAGTGTCATACACATGCTCAGGTGTGCGCATGAACACCGAATACTCCGGTCTTTGGAACTTCTCCGGAATAGATGCAGTGGAAGATGACGGCTCGATAGGAGATGAAATGAACGAAGGCGATGTGGAATATTACACCATAGACGGCTTGAAAGTGGAGACCCCGGCACCGGGCACAATCTACATAGAGCGCCAACCCAACGGCAAAACGAACCTCCGCCGCATGTAGAAAGAGTGGCTGTTTGTATAATTTCTCAACTTTCGTAGGTTATAAATCATTGAATATTATATCTATAAGCACTGAGTTAGGGTCTGCGGAAGTTGAGTGATTTGCAAGTTGTCGCTTGATTCGAGTATGCTTCTAACTTCCGGGACAGTCATGCCTGCAATGTTGGCGATGACATCCGGTTCAAGACCATTAGCAAACATGGAGCTAACCATATTTGCTTTACCTTTCTGAATACCTTGCTGTATACCTTGCTCGACAATTAGAAGTAGCGTCACTAAATTAACAATGGGGATTGATGTCGGAAGACGAGTAAAAGATTGTCTTACGCGCCGGACGCGCAGAAGCGCGTCCCTACAACGACTTGATTTCCATTGGGTGTAACCTTTAGAAAGTAGGGACGCGCTTTTGCGCGTCCACCCCTCCAGTACGAAGATAACTTTAAGACACTAATTTACTGACATTACAATGAGAAGGAGCTGCCATAATCTAAGGATTTAGTTCACAAATATAAAGTATTTTGGTGTGCCTGTCGTTCCGCGCAACCGCACGCTTCATATCAGATGGTACGAGGATAAACGTCAGCCTGACGTTTCAGATGGTGCGAAACGCCAAAATGACGTTTTGGAAACGCCTTTGCATATAAACGCACATCTTTCTCTAAAAGAGCCGGCAGTAATAAAGACGATTCATGATTTCATATTTTGTCACCGCTGTAATTATTACCACGGTGACAAAATTAATAATTTTGTTGTCGTCGCCGGAGGCTCCTCTCTCCCGGAGGCTTCGCGACGTTGCATCGCGAACATGGGAGGAGGATGCGCTTATTCCAACAGTAGGTCTTGAAGGTATTTGTCGAGAGAATCTCCTTTGGCGAGCGATAGCTTGGTGCGGAGTCGCCAGCGGGCTTGTTTCACTGACTCGGGGCGGATGCCTATCGAACTTGCTATCTGTTTTGAGTCTATGCCTGTGGCTACATACATCGCTATCCTGATGTCTTGCTCTGTGATTGAATCGTTGAGTTCGCGCAGTTTGCGTGCGAAGCCGGGATGTACCTGTCCGAACGTGTCCACGAAGCTCTCACGCTGAGACTGCCGTGTGTTGTGCGATTTTATCACACTCACTATTCGGCGTGTCTCCCCGTCCGGAAGCCTTCCTTCGTCGGCCATATCACCGATTTCCTTGCCCACGCTGCTGATGAGCTGCTGCGTTTCGTCCATCGCTATCTTGGTGGCTATTAGTTCTTGCGACACGCGGTCACGCTCCCGTGATGCCTCCGCTCTCTGTCACTTCAACCGGCGCATCCTTAAAGCTACAATCCAGGCTGCTGCCACCAATATCAGGAAAACTCCGAACGCCACGCATACCCATACCAACGTGCGGCGGCTACGCTCCAGCTCATGCTCCATGCGGCGCGTGGCAATCTGCCGACCTGTCTCGAGGATTTGCACATTTTCATGATCCTCAATTTTGTCCACGCTATCTCTTATCGCCAAGGCTCTATTTAGCCACTCATATGCCTGCCCATCTCTGCCCAAGTGGGCCAAGGCAGGTGCCCCCGCCTTATATGCATACCACAGACCATGTAAGTCGTTCTTGCGCTTCGCCAGGAAAATGGCAGTGTCGGCATATGCCACAGCCTGAGCATAGTCGCCATGGCGATAGCTGCGCTTGGCTCTCAGGCCATATTGGCGTGCCGGATGCTGGCGAAAGCCCACTGACAGCATACTGTCGAGTGCCGCCTCATCGTCAAAATGTATGGCCAGGTTGAACCATATCGCCCCGATACGCGCCCTGTTGGCGCGTACAGTGCTGTCTGAGGCTGCCCGGTGTGCCAGCTGCACCGATTTCACAGAGTCTCCTAACCAGAAATATACGTTCGAGACATTGGACATGTTCTGTGCAGCCATGTCGCTATAGCCCGAAAGCATGAATAGGGAGTCGGCCACAGCAAATGCACGCAATGCTGCATCATAATCCTTGACATTCTTAAGAAGCACCCCGAGATTCATGTAATGCTCCGCCGTAAGGTAGGTGCCTTGTATCTCCTCGAAATATCTTATGTGGGCCAGAGTCTTATCATAGGTCGATAATGATACCGGGAGCGTCTGGTCAATAATCTGCGATGCGCGGTTGAACAGGTATGGATGCTTGGCGGAGTCGATATTCTCGCGCACGGCTATAATCGTGTCCAATGTGCTGTTTGGCCCCGGATGGCGGTTGGCCACAATGGCCCAGAAATATGAAAGGCGTCCGTTCAGTTCGTCGCTGCGCGGACACTTGGCCGCGGCTGTGCGCAGACTGTCTAACACCGACTCGAGCTCCGTCACCGGCACTCGGTGAAAATACATGGAGTCGAGCTTGTACGACAGAGCGTCAACCTCCTCGCTCACATGCGGCCACATGAACGACTCTACGCGCCCGCTATCCGAGCACGATGTTAACGATGTAAGCGGCATCAGTACCGCCAAAGCCATCAGGGCCAGATTTGAGATTAATTTGTTCTTCATGTCTATTTGCTGAATGGTGCAAAATTAATGAATGCACGTTTAATCTACAATCTGTCTATATCTCCAGATTAAAGGTCTACAGCGGTTTGTACATGCCGTAGACCGTTAATAGACCTGCAGGTTGCAAAAAGATTAGGCTTTCTCTTTCTTACGCTTGAATGCGTTCCAAAGTATATAGGCAAGACATATGGCGAAAAGAGCATATCCGGCCCAACTCAGATATTGGTTATATTCCTCCACTTTATCGAATAGCATATTGGGGTCTACATGTAGTGAGAGCCAGTAGCCCAACGCCCCGAGTATAGCATTCCATATCAATGCACCGATGCCGGTGAATATTGAAAAGGTAAGCAGATTCATCTTAGCGAGACCTGCCGGCAATGATATAAGCTGGCGTATAACCGGAATAAGTCGCCCTATGAGTGTGGATACGGCACCATGTTTGTCAAAATATTTCTCTGCACGCTCCACCTTGTCGCGGTCAATGAGCATAGCGTGTGCAAACTTGGTATCGGCAAGTCTATAGACCACCGGACGCCCCACCCAGAGAGCAAGGAAATAGTTGATGTAGGCACCTACAAGTGCACCGAGCGTGGCCATAACGACCACCATGTATATATTCATTTCGCCACCGATGCCATAGTTGGTACAGGCTAAATATGCGGCCGGGGGCACCACAAGCTCCGAGGGGAATGGCACGAAGCTGCTCTCCACCACCATGAAGAGAAAGACAAACCAATAGTTGGCATTTTGTATGAACCATTGGAAGAAATCGGCGGCAAATCCTCCATCGCCGGAGACCGCCAACAATATCATGTCAAGCATTATTTCGTTTTTGATTTTTTAAAGTTTTTAAGATTAGAGATTTTTGAGAAGGCGAATACGCTCTTCTGCATCCTCCTTGCCGAATATGTAACTTCCGGCCACAAGTGCATCTGCTCCTGCCTCGGCAAGGCGTGCACCGGTCTTGTCGTTTACACCGCCATCTATCTCAATTACCGCTTTAGAGCCTGTTTGCTCTATAAGGCGACGAAGCTCACCGGTCTTTTTAAGCGTATGCTCAATAAATGGCTGACCCCCGAAACCGGGATTGACTGACATAAGCAGCACCAGGTCCAGATCTTCGATGATGTCGACAAGTGTACTGACCGGTGTTGCCGGGCAGAGTGTCACACCGGCTTTCATTCCGGTGCGGTGTATCTCCTGAACACAGCTGTGCAGATGAAGACAAGCCTCCTGATGCACGTTCATAATCTCTGCACCGAGGTCGCGCACTTGGTTTATCCATTTCTGTGGTTCTACTATCATAAGATGCACATCCAAAGGTTTGTTGCATTCCTTGGCAACGCATTTTACCACCGGAAAACCAAATGAAATGTTGGGCACGAAGACACCGTCCATAACATCTATATGTAACCAGTCAGCCTCCGAACGGTTTATCATCTCAAGGTCCGGACGCATATCGGCAAAATTTGCCGACAATAAAGAAGGTGAAACGATCATTTTAATGAATAATTAATAATGAATATTGAATAATTATTGCGAAAGCGCTAATCCCTTATACCCAATTCCTAACTCCCAATTCCTAACTCCCAATTCCTAATTCCTAACTCCTAATTTCTAATTAAATTAAGGAATTCATCTTCCGAGACTAAAGGAATTCCGAGCTTCTGACATTTCTCAAGTTTGGCGGGGCCCATGTTTTCGCCAGCGAGCACAAATGATGTTTTCTTGGAAATGCTCCCTACATTCTTACCTCCCTGCTGCTCAATAATATCCTTATATTCGTCGCGACTATGGTGGCTGAATGTGCCGGAGATTACGATAGACTTGCCTGCAAGTGCTGTGCCTGCCGGTTCGAGTTTGTCGGCGCTTAGTCCCATCTGCACTCCTGCACGGCGCAGGTCCGATATGTTTTCCACATTCACCGGCTCGCGCAAATAGTCGTAGATGCACTTTGCGATTATCGGTCCGACATCAGGTATGGCTGTAAGCTGCTCGAGTGTCATTTCCATCAGCACGTCCATATTCTTGACCGTGTGGGCAACACGCTTGGCCGTTGTCTCTCCCACATTGGGGATTGAGAGTGCATATATGACACGTTCGAACGGCACTTGCTTAGAATCTTCGATGCCCTTGATGATTCGCATGGCACTCTTCTCGCCCATACGTCCGAGCACTTCAAGCTGCTCCTTCTTGAGGTCGTAGATCTGGCCTATGCGGTTCACGAGTCCTGCTGCATAAAGCATCTCGGCAGTTTCCTCGCCTATGCCATCTATATTCATCATGCGGCGAGCACAGAAGTGCTCTATGCGCCCCGTTATCTGCGGGCGGCAACCATACTTGTTTGGGCAGCACCATGCAGCCTCACCGAATATGCGCACCAAAGGCGAGCCGCATTCCGGACAGGTGCGCACAAACTCCACTTTCTTGGCATCTGCCTTGCGCAGAGACCTTTCCACTCCCGTGATTTGCGGTATGATTTCACCCGCTTTCTCCACATAGAGGTTATCGCCTTCATGAATATCGAGTTCGTCAAGTATGTCAGCGTTATGCAGCGAGGCGCGTTTCACAATCGTACCTGACAGTTGCACAGGCTCTAAGTTGGCCACCGGTGTCACTATGCCCATTCGTCCCGTCTCGAAGCTCACGAAGCGGAGAGGTGTGCAGGCACGTTCGGGATTGAATTTAAATGCCACGGCCCAACGAGGAGATTTCGCTGTGTATCCAAGATTGAGCTGCTCACGCAGAGAATTGACCTTGAACACAAGTCCATCGGTAGCTACCGGAAGTTCCTTGCGATGCTCATCCCAATATGCTATGTAGTCGTCTATCTCCTGAAGCGAACGCATCTTCTTCATGGCTTTCGACACCTTGAAGCCCCATTTGCGGGCAGCTTCCATATTGTCGTAATGGTTGTCGAAAGGGAGATTGTCGCCGAGCAGGTAGTAGAAGCGTGCATCAAGGTGGCGACGGGCCACCTCGCGGGAGTCCTGCATCTTCAAAGTGCCGGAAGCTGCGTTGCGCGGATTAGCGAACAGTGGTTCTTCATTGTAGGCTCGTTCTGCATTTAATTTCTCAAACACCTCCCATGGCATAAGAATTTCGCCCCTGATTTCGAACTCCTCGGGCCAGTCGCCGGGCTGCAACTGAAGCGGCACACTGCGGATGGTCTTTACATTGGCAGTCACATCATCGCCTTGGGTGCCGTCACCTCGCGTCACGGCACGCACCATACGCCCATGCTTGTAGGTGATGGAGATGCTCGTGCCGTCAAATTTCATCTCGCCGACTATGCTGAAGTCTGCTCCGCCGAGCGACTTGTCGATACGTTTGAACCATTCGTCCACTTCATCTACGCTGTATGTGTTGGAGAGTGACATCATGGGTCTCTCATGCACCACATGTTCGAACCCCTTGCTCAGGTCCGAGCCTACGCGTTGTGTCGGCGACAACGGGTCATGATACTCCGGATGAGAGTTCTCAAGACTCTCCAGCTCCTTGAGCAGCATATCGAAATCCTTGTCGCTTATTTGCGGAGTGTTAAGCACATAGTAGTTATGATTATGCTTGTTAATCTCCTCGCGAAGTTCATCTATACGTCTTTTTACCTCATTCATTGATGTAGGGGTATTTTATGTCCCAAAGAAAGAGAGCTTGCGGAGGCATCGATGTGCCGGCCGAACATCTGTCTTTAAGGTTTATGATATCTCTGAAGCCCTCTGCCGTTATTTTGCCACGCCCCACCTCCACCAGTGTGCCGACGACAGCCCTCACCATGTTTCGAAGAAACCTGTCGGCAGTGATGGTGAAGACTATGCCCGGCACGCCATATTCGTTATGCCACTCCTCCCAATGCGCCTCCGCAACTTTGCATATGTTGGTCTTGGAGTCGCTGTGCAGCTTGGCAAACGATGTGAAGTCGGATGTCTCAGTGAGTATAAGCGCGGCATTGTTCATCGCATCCATGTCGAGCGGAGTGGGAGAGTGCCATGAGCAGGAGCGCAGGAATGGTGATTTCTCGAAAGTCACGAAATATTTGTAGGTGCGTGAAGTTGCATCAAATCTTGCATGTGCATCATCATGCACGTCTATGAGTTTTTGTACGCTTATTTCGTGTCCGCTAAGTCGGTTGAGTCCTATAAGAAATCTCTGTGGGTCGAGGAGTGGTTTCATGGCAGTGTCATTATGCACATCGAAATGTGCATACATGGTGCGGGCATGCACACCTGTGTCGGTGCGTCCGGCACCGGTCACGGGTGTGTCTGAGCGCAATATCGTGCTCAGAGCCTCTTCGAGAGTCTGCTGCACACTCGTATCATTGGGCTGGCGTTGCCAGCCATGAAATGCCCCTCCGTCGTATGACAATCTCAGAAACTTGCGCATCAGTCTCGTTCCAGATAGGTAAATCCGTAAAGTCCCGACTTGTAGTTGTTGAGAAATTGGCGTCCTTCCTCAGGAGTTATCACACCTTTCTTCATACTTGCGGTGACCCATGTCTCAAGGTTGCGCACAAGTTTCTTGGGGTTGTATTCCACGTAGTCGAGCACGTCGGCCACAGACTCACCGTCGATTACCTGTGCAATCTCATAACCATCCTTTGTAAGTGAGATGTGCACCGCGTTAGTATCGCCGAAGAGGTTGTGCAGGTCGCCGAGAATTTCCTGATATGCTCCTACCAGGAAGACACCGAGATAGTATGGCTCATTGGCCTTGGGTTCATGAAGTGTGAGCGAGTTGGAAGAGCCGTTGGGCGATACGAAGCGGTTGATTTTACCATCAGAGTCGCATGTCACATCCTGGATGGTGCATTGATGTGTAGGTTTCTCGTCAAGCCTGGAAATAGGCATGATGGGAAACATCTGGTCGATTGCCCATGAGTCAGGGAGCGACTGGAAAAGTGAGAAATTGCAGAAATATTTCTCAGGAAGCATGCGGCTGACTTTGCGAAGCTCTTCAGGTGGATGTTTCATGCTGCGCGTTATATCATGCACATCGCGTGCCACACTCCAGAACAGTTTCTCAATCGTGGCGCGAGTGTTGAGGTCAAGCAGACCAAGGCTGAACCGTTCGAGGGCCTCCTCACGAATCTGCAATGCGTCATGCCAATCCTCAAATACCCGGGTTTGATCTATCTTGTCCCAAATGTTATACAGCTCCTCAGCCAGTTCATGGGGATTATCACCAAGTGAGTCCTCATCTTTCCATATCGGAAGTTGGGTGGTTTCAAGCACTTGGATAATCAGCACGGAGTGGTGGGCAGTGAGTGAACGACCGCTCTCCGTTATGATGTTGGGGTGTCTCAAACCGTTTTTCTGACATGCATCCACAAGTGCCGACACAGAGTCATTTACATATTCCTGTATAGAATAGTTCATGGAGTTCTCTCCACTCGAAGAGCGAGTGCCGTCGTAGTCAACTCCCAAGCCACCACCTATATCCACAAATTCTATATCGAAGCCCATCTTGGAGAGCTGCACATAAAATTGCATTGCCTCTCTAAGGGCGTTCTTGATGCGACGAATCTTGGTAATCTGACTTCCGATGTGGAAGTGTATGAGTTTCAGGCAATCCTGCATTTTGTTTTTCTCCAGAAAGCTGAGGGCATCCAGAAGCTCGCTTGAGTTGAGTCCGAATTTGCTCACGTCGCCACCCGACTCTTCCCATTTGCCCGAACCTGAGCTTGAGAGTTTGATGCGGATACCGATATTGGGGCGCACCCCTATGCGTTTTGCTACCTTGCTGATAAGAAAAAGCTCATTTATTTTTTCCACCACAAGAAAGATGCGGCGTCCCATCTTTTGGGCAAGTAGGGCGAGTTCCACATATTCCTCGTCCTTGTAGCCGTTGCACACCACAATTGAATTTTCGTGGGTATTGACAGCGAGCACGGCATGGAGTTCCGGCTTTGAACCGGCCTCGAGGCCTATGTCATATTTGTTGCCATGGCTGACTATCTCCTCCACCACCGGGCGCATCTGGTTCACCTTGATAGGATAGACTATGAAGTTTTTTGCCTCATATTTATATTCTTCCGCTGCCTTGCGGAAGCAATTTGAGATTTTGCGGATGCGGTCGTCAAGGATGTCGGGGAAGCGAAGCAGAAGCGGTGCGCCGACATCGCGAACTTGCAACTCATCCATCACCTCTTTTATGTCTACAGCGTTACCTCCCTCCTTGGGTGTTACCTGCACATGCCCTTTCTCATTGATTGAGAAGTATTTCAGACCCCATCCGTGTATGTTATAAAGCTCCGTGGAGTCTTCGATTCGCCATTTTCTCATTTACTATTTCTTATATGTGACAGCCTGCTTGGGCTTTATTGGTTATTTGGGTTATTTCTTTTGAAATGATATGGTTATCTGTCGGTAGAACTGCGTCCCAGCAGTTCCACACGGTCTACTATTATCTCCGTGACGCGACGGTGCACCTTGAATTTGTCGTCAAATTCGCGGCTCTTCAGCCTTCCCTCCACATATAGGCGTGTGCCTTTACGTATGTATTTCTCTGCTAACTCGGCATTCTCACCACCCATCACAAGACGATGCCATTCGGTCACTTCGGTACCTGTAGCTGCATAATAATCGTTGGTCGCCAACGACAGAAATGCCACTGCACGCCCTTTCTCAGGATACCTTATATCGGGGTCACTCCCCACATATCCTAACAATATAACTTTATTTACCGACATCTTGTATTTATTTAGAGGGAAACAATCTCGTGGTATTTTAGAATCTCTTGGTATTTTGAGATTCGCTCAATATTTGTCAAAGTCGATTGCCTTGAGATATAGGCCGGTCTTCTCATGCAGTCCGCACATCAGGTTCATGACATGTACAGCCTCCCCGGCACCTCCTCTCATGCGGCAGTCTGCCACTACCGACAATGTTATGCTGTCGGCATCCTCCTTGTCGATAGAGATGACGCATTTGTCAGTGCCGGCCACTTCGCTGACTCCCACCTGCTTGGTGGTGACGAACGCAAAGCGGTGATCATCGTAGCAGTCATAGAGCTGCATGGCCTGTTCCACGAGCAGCGGGCAGCGAAACTTAATGCGCATCAAAGCGCTGCGGCGTGCCTCAGACTCATGTGTTGTCATTTCAACATTGCCTGTAAAGCTGCGTTGAGTCTCCGATATGTATTGCTTTATTTCTATCTCGGCTTTCGGTATGGATGTTTCGCTGATTATTGAATCGGGTGCATCCACATAAATCTTGATGGAGTCTTGTAGCAACAGATGCATGGCAAACGGATATAGCGCCACAAGTGCCATCGATGCGAATGGCATTGGCACAACTGCTGTGTGAGCTCCTCTCACAAGTTGCTTGCGGTTCATTTCAGGTAAACCATAGACGCATGTATCTGCCGGAAGTGTGGCCGATGATGCTCCGAATACAATCATCTTGGGGCCATTGCCTGTAAGGCTCGATTGCAGCAGTGGATGCACATTTACCACCGACGCATCAGCAAACACCACATGGGCATTCTGGATGTCAGGATGAGAGGAGAATTGCAGGTCTATTTCGCCTATCAAACCATGGTGCACATCGGTGAGAGGAATCCCTTCGAGCCCGGTTGCCTGTGCTCCGGTTATCTCCACCTCGGGGTGCATGGCGAGTATGCGGATCAGTTCGCCGCTAAGTGGCGTATCTGCTCCAAGTATCACTGTGCGTATCATCTCAAATGGTGTTTTTTGTTGAGAGGAAGCAAATGTCTGAAAAGTTCCATAGCCTGATCGCGTGTTACATCCTCACGAAGCACTGCGAATATTGTGTCGCTTCCGGGAATTGTGCCCAAAATCTCAGGCGATTGGCTCATGTCTATGTCGTATGCAAGACCTGCCGCATATCCATTGCGAGTTTTAATGACGGCCATATTGCCCGAAATCTGAAGCGAGATGAAGCCGCTCTGGAAGTTGGGAGACATTGCTGCTGCACCCTTGGCAAGTAACTTGTCCTTGAGTGTGTTGCTGTCGGGCAAAATGTAGATATATGTACCCCTGTCAGTTGGCACTTTAGTGGTCTTTAGCATCTTGAGGTCACGCGAGAGAGTCGCTTGCGTCACGTTGAATCCTTCTTGAGCAAGCCTGTCGGCAAGTTCTTCTTGACTTCCGATGCATTCGTTCCTGATAAGATCCACCATCAAATCAATCCTGTCTTTTCGATTTTTCATGCTTATATTTGTTTGAGTATGTCTTGTGTAAATAATCAATTATGGCCGCCCCTTCCTATTTCTGAGCAATATTTTGTCTTTCTTGGCCTCACTCTGCTGAACGCCGGTCAAGCTCACGCTTTATGCGGCCTGCTTCTTCATAGTTTTCTGACTCGGCAGCCGTCTGCATCATGGCTTTCAGTTCCTCCACGCTTTTGCGTGTATAGTCATCTTTACCTTTAGGTCGGTTTCTTGTCTCGGTGCTTTTTGTGTCATCCCCGTTGTTGTCGTTCCCATTTCGTTCGCCGGGTTCGAAACCGGCTTCCTCAAGCACTTCCGGCGTAGTGTAAATAGGGGCATTCACCCTTAT
Organism: uncultured Muribaculaceae bacterium; assembly: GCA_910586175.1. Taxonomy (GTDB): domain Bacteria; phylum Bacteroidota; class Bacteroidia; order Bacteroidales; family Muribaculaceae; genus Lepagella. Next base: position 43,688 of record CAJUIJ010000001.1, read on the forward strand.
GGCGAGCGCTATGGCATCGCTGCTTCGGGAGTCGATTATCTGTTCGCCATATTCATTTTTGAGCAGAAGTTCAGCTGCGAAGACCCCGTTTCTTAGGCGGTGTATGTGCACTTCCTGAAGCTCTATGCCGAATGTCGAAATGACATTGACCATCAGGTCGTGGGTCAGGGGGCGGGGTGTAATCACTTCCTGAAGCTTGCATTCGATGGCTTGCGCCTCCGGAAATCCGATGACTATAGGTATGCGGCGTGTGCCTCCGGCTTGTTGCAGTATCACTGCATACACTCCTGATTCTATCTGGTTGTAGGTGATGCCTATCAGTTCAAGTCTTATCTTTTCCATTATCTCTTCTTTTTTGAGGTGAGTGGGAGTGATATCATACCCGAACCGAGGCATATCTCGCGGTCGGGTGTGTATATGATAGCATATTGTCCGGGTGCAATGCCTTGCACATCTTGCTCCGATTCAACTTCGAAACCTCCTTGGTCAGTACGCCGCAGTGTGCCATCGATAAATTCGGGTGAGTGACGTGTCTTGAAAGCCACTCGTACAGGCATATCAGATGTGCCGAGGGGATCTTCTGAAATCCAGTGCATCTCTTCGACCGGAATAATGCGTCCATATTGGCGGCGTGTGTCATAGCCTTTCGACACATAAACCACATTGTCGCGAACATTCTTGCGCACCACATACCAAGGACCTCCGCTCAGGCCGAGACCCTTGCGCTGTCCAATGGTGTGGAACCAGTATCCTCGGTGTTGTCCCACTTTCTTGCCGGTCTCTATTTCTATCACCGGTCCGGGGCGGGTGCCGAGATGCCGCTCTATGAAGTCATTGTAGTTTATCTTGCCTAAGAAGCATATGCCTTGCGAGTCCTTGCGCGAGGCTGTGGGCAGATGTGCTTCCATAGCCATGGCCCGAACTTCACTTTTGGGATACTCTCCAAGTGGAAACAGCAGATGGCTGAGCTGCTCCTGGCTGATCTGGGCAAGGAAGTCGGTCTGGTCTTTTACCGGGTCTACAGCTGTGCCGAGCCAGAATTTTCCGTCGCGCTCTATGACCCGTGCGTAGTGGCCGGTAGCCACCTTGTCGAATTCATGTCCCCACCGCTCCTCGAAATATCCGAATTTTACCAACTTATTGCACATCATGTCGGGATGCGGCGTAAGACCTTCCTTCACAGTGCGTAGCGTGTAGGCCATCACTGAATCCCAATACTCTTGGTGCAGCGACACCTCGCGTAGTGGCAATCCATATTTATGGGCCATGAGCGTGCACATCTCCATATCCTCTTCTGCCGAACAATCACCTTCGCCTGTGTCGGAGCCTATGCGTATATAGAACAAATGAAGTTCGTGACCTTGCTTATAAAGCAAGTCTACAACCACGGAGCTGTCTACCCCTCCTGATACAAGTACCGCTATCTTCATACCTCCTCAAGTTCAGCTTCGCTCTGATTGTCTGTGTGTATGAAATGGAGTGAGAGGAAATAGTCTACCGATATTTTGCCGGGGCCGACAAGCAGTATGAAGAAGTATATCCCCATGAATAATATTGGGATATATACAGGTTGGGTCCATGAGATATCGTATGTGGCCATGGCGGTGCTTTGTAGCAGATGATACTCAGCAAGAATCATGGCTATGAAGGGTGGCAGCACCATCATGCGTGTGCAGAACCCGAACATTATGAAGAGCGAGCAAACTATCTCTATCGTTATCATCACGGCGAGGCTCACTTCCGCATTCATGCCGAGTGTGGCCGGAAAGTTGACAGCAGCTTCATCGAAGTGCAACAATTGGCGTATGCCGAACTGCATCAGCATAACCCCCACGAAAAGCCGCAGGAAGAGCCTGCCGAGATTAGTGTAGGAGTATCCGGTGGTGCGAATATATATGAGCTTAAAGATATTGGTCATGGTTTTGTAGTGTAATATATGTTATGATACTGGCTATTATTGCTGAGCGGCAGCTCCGGCTATCTGCATTGCCGTGTCGACATCAATATGCTTTGCTGCTACCTTGCCCTCTCGGTCTATCACATAGATGGTGGGGGAGTGGCGTATATCGTATATCTCATCCACATCTTCAGATGCGCCGACATGCCATGTGGAAGGATATGTTTTCAGCTTATCCTGCCAGCCATCGTCGGCAGTGGTGTCGATAAAGAGCACGTTCACTTTTCCCTTGTCTACCAGCGTGCTGAATGTTACGTCGGTATCCATGCGGAGTTTTGCCATGCGGCAGTCCATACAGTCAGGATCGCCAAACTCTATCACAGTTATAACCCCATTGGGACTGTAATGTGCTGTCTTGCCCTCCGGAGTCTTGTAGTCGAACTCCGGTGGCACTGTGCCTTGGAGTGTGTTGGAAATCTTGTTGCGCAAATCTTGGTAGCGTAACTTGCGCTCCTTTTTTATATGTTTGTTGTTGAGCACGTTGTCAAGAAATATAAGGAATAACCTGTCATTCCAGATGGTGGCTCTGTCGCTATAAAGCGCTTCTTCCGCTCCCTTGGCAAACTGCAAGCTCATCGCCTGGCTTTTCGATATATTGGCTATCAGCTTCTTTACAGATTCTTCCACTTTTGCTTCGTCGGCAAATCGCATAGCCGTGGTATACACTTCAAATGCATGGTTGAGTGCGTTCTGGTCCACTGTAGTCTTGCTCTTGAAGTCCATCGGTTTCCAGAAGTTCTCCACTATGTAGTTTGCACGGGCATTCAGGTTAATCATTGTGTCGGGAGGTGTGGGATACTCAAAGAGTGGCTCGATGACTATCATCCCGTTTGTTGCATCAGCACCCGCATCTTGCGCAGGTTGCTGTGCATGAAGAGAGTTTGTGGTCACAATACTCAATGCCATTGTGACGATTATATTGATTATTCTTTTCATTTCGTCAGTTTAATAGGTAATTAATCAATAGTGTGTGCATTAAAATGCTCTCTATTTTCCCTTTCCTGTCACCAGTTCGCGTATCGCATCAGTCCATACGCGGTAACCGCGACCGTTGAGATGTAGCCCATCGTTGGTATATGCCATGGGGAGCCGGCCGTTTTTGTCGGCAAGTGCCGGCCATAAATCCACATAGTGTGCTCCGTTGGCTTCGGCAATCTCTTTTATGCGGCTGTTGAAGTCTGTTATAACCTTCTCCTTGCCTATCAGGTTCTTATAGCGTTTGGGTGTGTTGTTGATTGGCATCACCGATTGCAGGTATAGTTCTGTTTGCGGCGATTCGCTGCGTATGCGCTTCACGAGCCGTTCGTAACGGCGTGCCAACTCGGTGGCGCTGTGGCCGTGACTCACGTCATTTATGCCTATGAGAAGAAATATCTTGTGCGGATGTCCTGACGTGACTTGGCTCACTCGCTTCTCCACGCCGGTGATTACGTCCGAACGTATACCCCTGTTCTTTATTTCCGGCATGTCAAACAGTTCAGAAAACTCGCCCCCGTCAGTGATTGAGTTACCTAAAAACACTATATCTTTCTCCTTGATGGGAAGAATCTCAAACAAGCTTGTCTTCTGATCCCAATAATCATCAGCAAGGCATGTCAATGTCGGTGCTCCTATGCATATTGCTGCCAATAATGCTGTCGCTATGTTGTTTTTCAGAGTTTTCATAAGTTCATGTTGTGTGGTTTCAGATTACTCCCATGCGCATCAGATGTCGGCTCACAAGCCCCTGCATCGGATCGGAGGTGATTCGCTCGAGATATAGTCCATATTCGTCACACACTTCTGTTAGATGTGTGGCAAATCCTGCTGCAATGCCTCCGGTGAAACATATCGGGGTGGTATGCGGGTCCGTGTCCACGAAATATGGCGACACGTTACGTTTGATAAATCTTCTGAACTCATCCTTTACGAGACTCTCCAAATATTCATGTGCTATATTATCGGCGGCAAACTTTGCCAATGATGCAAGCCATCGGTTGGCACCGGGTTCAGTGTAGATCTTCTGGAGTGCTGTGCATAAGTCAGTGTCGGGCACTGAGGCGAATTTGTCGGCTATATCGTTGGGCATTTGGTGCTTGAGATAGTCTGAGAGAAGGCGACGGCCTATCGCGTTGCCGCTCCCCTCATCGCCGAGCACATATCCAAGCGATGGTGTATTGGCTTTTATGCGGTGTCCATCATACAGGCAGGAGTTGCTTCCGGTGCCAAGTATGCACGCAATGCCCCGTTCGTCTCCGAGCAGGCTGCGGGCAGCTCCGACGAGATCTGACTCCACAATTGCCTTTGGGCAATCAAATATACTACAGATGAGCATGCGCATTCGCTCACATGAAGCAGGAGTGGCACACCCAGCACCATAATACTCCACCGATTCAATCTCTGCATCGTCAGGTATTCGTGAATGCGCATCAAGAAGCACCGATTCAATTTCCGAATCAGTGGCGGTCAATGCGTTCAGGCCCAAGGTGCGAAATGGCTTGACGAAACCCTCGCCGGCCTCCACCAAGGCCCATTGTATCTTAG
>CAJUIJ010000002.1:0-28629 GCA_910586175.1 uncultured Muribaculaceae bacterium
ATAGACTTTCCACAGGAACTGTCGGTTTTGCGACATGTTTCCGTGGAATATCATCATAGAAACGAATTAATAAAAATAATAAAATAACAACAAAACAAAAATGCAGAACAAAGGGTTTATCAGCACCATTGCAATCCTGCTGGTCTTGATATGCGGATTCTACATCTCCTTCTCGTTCGTGACACGTCACTATGAGGATGAGGCTCATGCATTCGCAGCCAAGATGTCAAAGACCACCGATGAGACCAATGATGCTTACAAACAGAGTCTGAAGCAATTCAACGATTCAATCGACAAAGAGAAAGTCTATCTTGGCTACACCTACAATCAGGTGCGCAAGATGGAAGTGGGCCTTGGCCTTGACCTTAAGGGTGGTATGAACGTGGTGCTCGAGGTTTCGGTGCCCGACATTCTCCGCCAGTACGCTTCGGGCGATGCACAGCTCAACCAGCTGAACGCAGCCATGAAGAAAGCAGAGGATAAGGGTGCGAAGGCAAGCGACGCCGACTATATCGCCAAGGTGGCTGCCGAAATCCAGCCGGGCGTAATGTCAGGCATGTTCATCCGCGAGGGTGAATTCATGGGCCAGCTCAAGAGCAACGCCAACAACGCTGAGGTTGTGGATGCGCTCAACAAGCAGGTAGACAGCCAGGTGGATGCTGCATTCAACATCTTCCGCACACGTATCGACCAGTTTGGTGTGGTAGCCCCCAACATCCAGAAACTTCAGGACAAGAAAGGCCAGATTCTTCTCGAGCTCCCCGGCGTGAAGGAGCCTGAACGCGTCACTGACCTCCTTAAGTCGAGCGCAAACCTCGAGTTCTTCGAAGTGTATAACTACAACGAGATTGCCGGCGACCTGCAGAACCTCGCTTCGCAGTATGCAGCTCAGGACACCGTGAACCATCTAAACCTCATCGCACTGCTCGGCGGCGCACAGCGCAACGGCAGCCCGGTGGTGGGTATGGTGACACCGTCCAACCGCAACCTTGTAGACTCAGTGCTCAATTCTGACCTCGCCAAAAAGCTCCTCCCCTCTGATCTCTCGCTCGTATGGAGCGTGAAGCAGGCTGAGTTCCCCGTGACCGATGAAAAGGGCAATGTGGTGAAGAAAGCCAACGGCGAAGACAAGACCGTGGGCTATTGGGAGCTTGTGGCACTCAAGGGCGACGCTGCACTCGAGGGCGACGCCGTGACTTCGGCAAGCAGCGAGTATGACAACATGCAGGGCAACATGGTCAACATGAAGATGACCGACCGCGGTGCCCAGGAGTGGGCCACCATCACACGCAACAACATAGGCCGCTCCATCGCAATCGTGCTCGACAATAACGTATACTCATTCCCCAATGTCAACAATGAGATTACCGGCGGTAGCTCACAGATTACCGGCAACTTCACTCCCGAAGAGGCCAATGACCTCGCCAACGTGTTGAAGTCAGGTAAGATGTCGGCTCGTGTGGATGTGGTGAGCAACAACGTGATTGGCCCGAGCCTTGGTGCAGAGGCTATCCAGATGGGCTTCGTATCGTTTATCGTAGCTATCGTGCTGCTCATGATTCTCATGGTGGTTTACTATGGCTGGATTCCCGGTTTGGTTGCCAATTTGGGCTTGATTCTTAACCTCTACTTCACTCTCGGTATCCTCGCATCGCTTCAGGCAGTGCTCACGCTTTCGGGTATCGCAGGTATCGTGCTCGCACTCGGTATGGCTGTCGACGCCAACGTACTTATCTTCGAGCGTACCAAGGAGGAACTCAAGAATGGCAAGAAACTACGTCAGGCCATCTCCGAGGGTTACAGCAATGCATTCTCCGCAATCTTCGACTCGAACCTTACTTCTGTAATCACCGGTGTGATCCTGCTCATCTTCGGTTCGGGTCCGATCAAGGGTTTTGCAACCACTCTTATCATCGGTATCGTCTGCTCGTTCTTCACAGCAGTGTTCCTCACTCGCATCGCGTTTGACCTCATCACCAAGAACGGACGCAACGCCGGCATGTCGTTCACGACTGCCATAAGCCGCAACTTCCTCACCAAGACCAAGATTAACTTCATGGGTCAGTGGAAAGTGGCTTCATCTATCTGGATTTTCCTCATCGTGATATGCATCGCATCGCTCGCTATCCGCGGCATGAACCAGGGTATCGACTTCTCAGGTGGCCGCAACTATGTGGTGCAGTTTGAGAAGGATGTAGACCGTGAGGCAGTGCAGCAGAAGCTCACCACTCTTATGCAAGAGCGTGCCAACGACCCGACTGTATCGGTGCAGGTAATCACAATCGACAACCCCTCAAAGCTCCGTATCTCCACTTCATATAAGATTCAGGATGAGACTGAGGGTATCGAGAATGAGATCACCGACCTCCTCTATGAGGGTCTCAAGGATGAGCTTACCACCAACGGCAAGATGATGGACAAGGAGGCATTCGTGATCGCTGACGAGAGCCATGGTATAATATCGATTCAGAAAGTGGGTCCTTCGGTGGCCGACGATATGAAGCGTGACGCTATCTGGGCAGTGGGCATAGCACTTGTATGTATGTTCCTCTACATCCTGCTCCGATTCCGCAACGTGGCCTTCTCCGTGGGTGCACTTGCAGCCGTGGCATTGACCTCATTCCTCATCATCGGCTTCTACTCAATATGCTGGGGCTTCTTCCCCTTCTCTATGGAGGTTGACCAGTCATTTATCGCAGCCGTGCTGACAATCATCGGTTATCAGATCAACGATACCGTGGTGGTGTTCGACCGCGTGCGCGAGATGATGAAGGACTATCCGAAAGAAGACAGGTTCTTGACCTTCAACAAGGCATTGAACACTACACTGAGCCGTACGGTGATGACATCGTTCTCAACACTGCTCGTGTTGCTCTGCATCTTCTTCCTCGGTGGTGACACAATCCGCTCGTTCACATTCGCCATGATCTTCGGTGTAGTGGTGGGTACATTCTGCTCGCTCTATTGCGCAGCTCCGATTGCCTACAACATCCTCAAGAACAAAGGCAAAAAGAACGTAACAGAAGATGGCAAACCCGCCCTCGAAGGCAACCGCCGCTTCAAGTAAGCCAAGCTAAAGCAAACACCATAAAAAGTAGGCGTATCAGGCATAAATCCCGATACGCCTACTTTCTTTTTACGTTATTATGCGTAGTCTCGACACAAGCATGTATTCAAATTAAGAGTGATATTCAGTATCGCCTCCCAATTCGTCTCAAATTGGTAATATCCAATAGACGAGTAAGACATCACAGCAACGTAAACAGGACACTTAGAAAAAGCACCTTGGAAATTTTTAGGTCAAGAAATCCTAAAAACTCAATTTTTCGCTTTTAATGGTTCTTTCCATGCCATGTAACATTGCTTCATCTTCAGCCTGCCTTACATATGCACACTCCTGCTCAACCATATTTAACTTTTATATACTAATATTCACAGCCTTGGCCGCGTTTTATGTGTACAAAAGCGACTAATCACGTCATGAAACAACCCGGGATGCAAGACATCCCGACTCAGCATAACGGATGCGTGACATCCGGCCCCAACACCAAGGATGCGTGACATCCTGACACTTGCACTTGCATTAACCCCAACGACATCACAGACCGTTGCCGGCTAACCCACGGCAGCATCTGACGAAACGGATTTTTCATGACTTAGATATGTTTCAACCAAACCTGAATCAAAATGCTTCGGGGGAGGTGCTATGCAACTGCGCCAAACCCGGGAAAACACATAATTGTCTAAATTTTGGGTTATATACATTAGTAATTTCTATCGTCCGCCCACAGGCGGGAACAGCTCCGGTCGTCGCGAGACGCCCGGAGTTTTTATCTTCTGCTCTTCTGTCAATTATAAAGGAAGACATGGTCGCTTCGCGACACATATCCGGCTTCGCCGGAACATGTTAAGGGTCAATGTAAATATCCGGTTGATATGCAAAATATGCCAAAGCCACCTGCACGAACAATACAATCCACATCAGCAAATGCGATTTATATCTGAGGCTAACCCAATATGCCGGGCCGATCGCAATCAACAATATACCCGACAACAAATCATATTTACCGTCATGCGCAAAACAAACATATATTCCCAAACAAACATCCACTACCACAATCAACCTGTACAACAAACTGTTATACAGACTGAACATACTTTTAGACATACCCATATCTAACTCTTTATTTTTACGCAACATGCCAATATCAACGCTACGACCAATATCACTATACCCTACACAAGGAAGACATATAATGCCTTCATCATCACATCTACATCAGGCACCATATCCGGCTCTTGGTTCACGATCCTGACCATTATCGATATTGCGACAACCAATGTAACTAATGTAAGCAACGACTCAAAAATGACCAATTTTCTCCTCATTGCGGCCTCATAAGAGCCCTTGTTCACATTAACCAAATAAGGACCCCAAGTATTGCCAAGAGGGAATACAAGGCCAAGCAAAGTCAAGAACGGAATCTTCTTCAAAATATTCATAGTTGATTAAATTCAAGTTTCTAAAGTAATAATTTATAAGCTGCGCTGTATACGCTGCGCTTGGCCGGAAAGCTATCTTGAACTATGAATAAACCATACTTCAACTATCTTTTTACAAAACCCGGAACAATCGACATTTTCCAATATAGTCAATGCCGAATCAGGGTATTCCTCCATCATCTCCTCTACAGAATCCAAAACTTCCCCACCTGTAGATTTAGTTTCGCAACCCATCAGCGCAGCAACTATTGCAAAAGCAATAAACATGTATAGGATATGCAATCTTCTCATCATAACGATTTACAAGTCAACCTTAAAAAGCTTCAAGTTAGGGGTACTCTATGATTCAGAACAAATAGTCATCGGGTAAAAGTGTCGCACTCCGGTCAAACCACATCACATAATAAATGGGTATATATTACTTACCTATCTGCCTCGCCCCATCTATCACCATCATCTTTTTGTTTGACGACTTCAGATAATCTTCTATCTTGCTTGCAATCTTACGTTTAAGCATACGAGCTACATTTATTCCTTAAAAACATACACGCAAAAATACATTTTTTCCTTAAAATTCACTATCCAAAAATACATATTTTTCTTAAAATATGTTAAAGTATATCCCTGAACTAAATGTCTTAAGAACAAAATATGTCTAACGCCATACTCAATTTTTATTTCCACAGCAAGACCAACTATTCTTTGTGCGGACAATTTTCACTGCGTTAGCGGAATATTGAAAACCGCAAACAAACGTTCCGGCAAAGCCGGATATGTGTCGCGAAGCGACCATGTCTTCTCCCGTCTGCAACTGCCACATAAAAAGTAGATGCACGCTATGTGGTCGATTTGCTTTTTACGCCGAGATTTTGTAACTTTGTGTTTATTGGGGATTATGCGCCCCTGAAGCTATCTGCCCATGACTAAGTTCAATAAAATGACACCGGCTCAGGAGGAGGAGCTCATAGAGTCTGAGTTCCAGGCGTTGCTCAACGCCTACCTGACAAGCAACCACCGCAAGAAAGTGGAGATAATCGACCGCGCCTACCGCTTCGCCAAGGCCGCCCATAAGGGTGCGCGCCGACGCAGTGGCGAGCCTTACATACTCCATCCAATCGCTGTGGCACGTATCGTCATCTCCGAACTCGGCCTCGGCTCAACATCAATTTGCGCCGCCTTGCTGCACGACGTGGTGGAAGACACCGAATTCACCAAAGAGGACATCGAGGCCAACTTTGGCCCCAAAATCGCAGCTATAGTGGAGGGACTGACCAAGATATCGGGCGGCATACTCGGCAACAACACCTCTCTCCAGGCCCAGAACTTCCGCAAACTGCTCCTCTCCATGTCGACCGACATACGGGTAGTGCTCATTAAGATGGCCGACCGCCTGCACAACATGCGCACCCTCGGCAGCATGCGCCCGGACAAGCAATTCAAGATAGCCGGCGAAACACTCTATGTATACGCCCCTCTCGCCCACCGCCTCGGCCTCTTCAAAATCAAGACCGAACTCGAAGACCTCGCATTCCGCTACGAACACCCCACCAAATATGCCGAAATCATGGAGAAGGTGAACCGCAGCGAGGCTTACCGACATGAAGTGGTGGAGAAATTCGTGGCGCCGGTGCGCAAGAAACTTGATGCCGCCGGTTATAAATATGAGATAAAGGCCCGTGTAAAAAGCGCATATTCCATCTTCAACAAAATGGAAACCAAAAAGATACCATTCGAAGAGGTATACGACATATATGCCGTGCGCGTGATATTCGACAACGATGACGATACCAAGGAGCGCGTGCGCTGTTGGGAAATCTACACCTTTTTCTCCGACGGCCACAAGGTGCACCCCGACCGCCTGCGAGACTGGACATCCGTGCCCAAGGCTAACGGCTATCGCGCCCTGCATCTCACCGCGATGGGACCTGACGGCAAATGGATAGAGGTGCAGATTCGCTCCCGCAAGATGGATGAGATAGCCGAACTCGGCTATGCCGCCCACTGGAAATATAAGACCGGAGAAACCGACGAAGACTCAGAACTCGACAAGTGGATGAACACCATCAAGGATATCCTCGCCAACCCCGAACCCAACGCCATGGACTTCCTCGACACAATCCAGCTGAATCTCTTCTCGTCAGAGATTTACGTGTTCACCCCCAACGGCGACCTGCGTGTCCTGCCTACAGGCTCCACCATACTCGACCTCGCATTTGACATACACACCGAGCTCGGCACCCACTGCATAGCCGGAAAGATTAACCATAAGCTCGTGCCGCTAAACTACCGGCTCGACTCCGGCGACCAAGTGGAAATCATCACCAGCAAGCAGCAGTCGCCAAAGCGCGAATGGCTCGACTGGTGCCACACCGCCAAAGCCAAGAACTGCCTGCGCAACCTGCTCCGCAAGGACCCGACTTCGATGATTGCCCACGGCCGCAACATATTCGAGGCATTCTTGGCACGGCTCAACATGGAGATCTCGGATGAGATGATGCGCCGCATACTTAAGAACTATCGGCTCCAGACGCCCGACGACCTCTACCTTATGCTTGCCTCCGACGAGATAAGCCTCTCACCCGAACGTCTCAAAAATCTCGAGCGCAAACGCACCTCGATGATGAAGCGTCTGTTTCGCAACCCATTTGCCTCAAAAAAAACAGGGCCTGAACCGGACGAACGTTCTGCCCATGCTCCAATCGACCGGAGCTCTCTCTTCGTGCTTCACCCCGACGACACTCACCCCAACTACAGGCTCGACAATTGCTGCGCCCCTGTGCCGGGAGATGACGTGCTCGGCTTCGTAGACGACGATGAGCAGGTGGTGGTGCACAAGGTGAGCTGCCCCAAGGCCATGATGCTGAAGACAGGCTACGGCTCCAGACTCGTGGCCACCCGCTGGGGAAGCACTGCCGAGATGTTCATCGCCCGTATCAGCATCGAGGGAATCGACCGCAAGGGTATGCTCCGCGACATCACCTCTACACTCACCGAAAAGCTGAACATCGACATACGCAACCTCTCGATAGAGGCCGACAATGAAGTGTTCAAATGCAAACTCACAGTGAAAATTGACACCACTGACACCATCGGCCAAATAATAAACTCTCTAAAGAATATCAACGGCATAAAGACCGCCATAAGAATCTCATGAAACACACCACACGCAAAATAATCTCAAACATTGGCCTCACAGTCGCCGCCATTGTGATAATATTGCTGCTGTTGCCACACGATGACCGCCAGTCATACAACTACGAGCTGAATCAACCCTGGCGTTACCAACTCCTCACAGCCGACTTCGACATGCCGATACTTCGCGACTCGACCTCCGCACGTCTCATGCGCGACAGCATCGACAAAGCTTTCGTGCCCTTCGTGCGCCGTGACAGCAAGACAGCCGCCAATTATGTGGATCGTCTGCGCACATCGGCCTCCCATAAGGTCTCCGCAGGGCATGCCCAACTACTCGCCTCACTCCTTGCAAAAGCATACGACCGCGGAATACTTTCGACCAACCTCTATGCCTCCGTGCAATCCAAACCGCGCAAGGAACTGCGCGTCACCACCGAGGAGAATGGTGCATACTCCGTGCAGACAATCGACGCATCGGCTATGCTCACTCCCCCTATGGCATTCAAATATGTTGACTCACTTTACCGTGCCAACACCAACCCGAAGGACCACGCACAATTCAATGACGAACTCGCCAAGATGCTCGGCGCCGCCATTACACCCAACGTGGTGATTGACTCGGTGTCAGACTCAAGATTTCGTGAGCAGGAATACCTCACGGTCAACGGTGCCCTCGGAGTCATCAAGAAAGGGCAGAGGATTGTGGACCGGGGAGAAATAGTCACACCCCAGATATTCACCAACCTCAACACTTACATGGAGATGGCCGAACAGAACTCAGCCGACGACAACGCCACCTCCTACTTCATGCTCGGACAAATCATATACCTGCTTCTATGCTTCTCCGCGCTCTACGTGTTTCTCGGCATATTCCGCCCCCGGTTCCTGTCGAAGATGAAAAACATGGTGTTTCTCATCTCATTCATCACGGCGTTCGTAGTCTTCTCGATCCTGATGTTTGAATATATGGGCAATGGCATCTATTTCGTGCCATTCGCTGCAATTCCGGTGGTCATTATAGTCTTCTTCGACTCGCGCACAGCCATATTCTCACTCCTTGTCACGGTGATGATCGCAGCCTTGGTGGCAGTATATCCCTACCAATTCATATTCATGGAACTCGCAGCCGGGCTCACAGCCGCCTTCTCAATCAATACCCTCGAGAAGCGTTCCCAGCTGCTCCGCACCGCACTTTTCACATTCTTTGCATACGCCGTGACATTCGTCGTCATGCTCCTTATATCTGACGGTAATCTGCACGCTTTCGACTGGCATATAATCGGAGCTTTCGCCATCAACTCCATAGTGCTCTCCTTTGCCTACTTCCTGATACTCATAATTGAAAAGGCATATGGTTTCACTTCAATGGTGACCCTCGTGGAACTCTCCGACATCAACAACCCGCTGCTGCGGCGTCTCGCAGAGGAGGCACCCGGCACTTTCCAACACTCCATGCAGGTATCCACCCTCGCAGCCGAGGCAGCCCGAGCCATAGGAGCGAACACGCAGCTCGTGCGCACCGGGGCCCTCTACCATGACATAGGCAAGCTCGACGGCCCTATATTCTTCACCGAAAACCAGCATGGTGTCAATCCCCACACCGGCTTGAATCCGGTGACGAGCGCCCACAAGATAATATCGCACGTAACCTCCGGACTCGCAATAGCCCAAAAAGCCAAGCTCCCCGAGGTGATACGCAATTTCATATCCGAGCACCACGGCAAGTCGGTGACCCGCTTCTTCTACAATACCGCTGTCAACGAGGCTCCTGATGGAGTAATCGTGGACCGCAAGCAGTTCATGTATCCCGGGCCGAACCCGCGCAGTCGCGAGACCGCAATCCTCATGATGGCAGACTCTGTAGAAGCCGCATCGCGGAGTCTGAAAGAATATACACCGGAGGCAATAAATGATCTTGTGGACCGCATCATAGACAGTCAGGCCAAGGAAGGTCTCTTCAATGACTCCCCCATATCGTTCAGAGACTTGCAGGAGATTAAGGAAACATTCAAGAAGAGACTCTCTACCATCTACCACTCACGGGTGGCATATCCTGAACTGCGCAAGCCGAAGCCTATCGGTTCATCAGACAAGTCGGACCCATCTGACAAGTCTGACAAGCAATGAAAATATTTTTGCACTTTCAGGCGTTATAAATTTATATGAATGTCTTTCTTATCATATTGTCATGCCTGCTTTGGGCAGGTTCTATTTATTGTCTCTACGGTCGGCAGACCGCAGCCCCTGCACTGTCGTATCTTGCATTAGTGGCAATATCTTTTATGACAGGCGACGGATTTCCCCTCTTCCCTGTCAACAATACGATACTCGTGGGTTGGCTCTGCATCACATTGGTCGTGATGTTCACTACAATATTGCAGTCTGAACCGATGAAGCGCCAGACCAAGGGAATGACATTCATGATAGCCGGCGGCATAGTGGGCCTCGCAGTAGGCCTGCTCTCCTTCACGTTCGCCGCATCGCTTGCCATGCGCTATTCCTGCATGGCCCTCGGTGTGATTATCGGCACAGCCTTAGGGTTCCTGCTTTACGCACTTACCCCCGACGGCCGTCCCCTCGGACCCGGCTCACGCAATTTCTTCAATTACCTACTCGCCAAGGGTTTCCCCACTGCAATCACCCTCATGATGCCGGGTTTGGTGCTTGTGATGGCGATTGCCCTAAATAATGTCAACGCCCTATGAAACTCAGAAACTTAAGCATAATATCTCTTCTCATAGCATTGGTCTGCATGGTGGCAGTGCCCGACTACTCGTATGCACGCAAACGCAGCTCCAAGGCAAAGACAACAGCCACCACCTCCAAGAAAAAAACTAAAAAATCGAAATCAAAGAGTTCCAAATCAAAGAAATCAAGCTCGAAGTCAAAAAAATCTAAATCGTCGCGCAGGCGCAGCTATGGCGGAGGCTCTGCTTATGCAGGCAACACAGCCTCAGACCATGAGATAGAACGCATCGCTTCGCAATATTCCTCACGCCCACTCCCATCAAGGTCTGCTGCCACAACAGCATCTGGAAGCCCCGTGGCCTCGTCTGAAGGGAAACGTAAAATCAAGGTGGTCAAGCCCGATCTTGAGCAGATACGCAACGTTACACTCGACCCCTCAAGCAAGTTCTACTTCCCGAAACTTCGCAAGAAGTATGAAGTGAACGACACAACAATGACGCCGGAGGAGTTCCGATATTTCTACCTCGGCTACATGTTTCAGGAAGATTTTGACCCCTATCGCGTATCGCCCTACTCTGCCAAGACCGAAGCGCTCCGCAATAAACCCACCCACACCAAAGCTGAGATAGACACCATCTCTAAATATGCAGAACTCGCCCTGCAGGACAATCCTTTCGACTTGCAGCAGATGTCATTCTTAGTGCATGTCTTCAAGGAGAGCAAGAAGTTCATACGAGCAAAAATATGGGAATACCGCCTGGAGAATCTTCTCGGAGCAATAAAGAGCACAGGCACAGGCGAGACCCAAGAAGATGCATGGTATGTGATGTATCCGGTGCATGAATACGACATGGTGCAGTTGCTCGGCTACGAGCCTGTCGACGCAAAGTTTATCGATGGTGGTTACGACTACCTTGAAGTACAACCCGACCCCTCCGACACGCGAAAGCGCGACAAGTCGGCTAAGGGCTTCTACTTCAACGTGATGGTGCCTCAGGAACAATATGAGCTGAAACATCCCGAAGAGGTTAGTATGACCCAAGGAGCAGATCTGACACAGCCGGCGGTATCAGTAAAAGAGGAACTTGAGGAGATAGACCCGGACGACCTCCCGGCCCAATAAAAAAAAATGAACGCAAGCCTCAAGCTTGCAAAAAGTATTAATAACCAAAAAACACACTTAGATAAAAATGGAAAAGAAAGTAGCACCGGGCATGTATGTTGAATATGCCTACAAATTATATAATGATGCCGACAATAAACTCCTGTTTGAAACCCCCAAGGCCCAACCTGACATGATGGTCTATGGAGTGTCGCAAGAGATAGTGCCGGGTCTTGTGGCCGCTATGGAGGGACTTAAGGCGGGTGACCGATTTGGAGTGACGCTCCCTCCTGCTGCCGCATTTGGAGACTATAATCCGCAGGATGTGCTTGATCTTGACATTGCCATATTCCAACGCGACGGCAAGATAGCCGATGAAGTGAAACCCGGTGCCTTGATTCCTATGATGACAGCAGAAGGGTATCGTGTCATGGGCAAAGTGATAGAAATAGGCAACAACAAGGTAAAAATGGATTTCAACCATCCATTTGCAGGACTCACCGTGCGCTACGACGGAGAAGTAGTGACTGTGCGCGAAGCCACCGAAGAGGAACTGCACCCCACTCACGGATGCTGCGGAGGAGGCTGCAAAGGCTCATGCGGCGACAACGGCTGCGGCGACAGCTGCGGATGCGATTCCGGCTCCTGCAAAAACAACTGATAGCTTATAGGGCCAATAGGGCCAATAAGTCTAATAGGGCTAATAGGGCTAATAGGTCTAATAAGGCTAATAGGGCTAATAAGAAGTCCGCAAGGCTTAATTTTGAAGCTATGCGGACTCTTATTATGTTATCTGCGTGTCTTATTAGACCTATTAGACCTATTAGCCTTATTAGACCCATTAGACCTATTCGACCTATTAGCCTTATTAGACCTATTTGACCTATTCGACCTATTAGCCTTATTAGACCTATTTGACCTATTAGACCTATTCGGCCTATCAGTCCTATCAGTCATATTAGACCGACACCCCTACAAGATCTATTTCCTAAAAGAAGTGTATCGAAGGCCGGCTGCCACATTGTGCAGATTAGCCATCTTTATGGCAGCCACTGCCGCCTCTGCGCCCTTATTGCCGAGCGAACCTCCGGCGCGGTCAAGAGCCTGCTGCTCATTTTCGACGGTCAGCACTCCGAAAATCACCGGAGTCTTTCCCTGTGCGTTAAGTTCGGCTGCCCCTTGTGCAGCTATCTGGCACACATAATCGAAATGAGGGGTATCGCCGCGTATCACACAGCCAATGATTATTATCGCCTTAAGGTCGGGCATATAATTCAAAGCCATCCCTGCCGCGTTGACGAGTTCCACAGTGCCGGGCACATCCTGCACAAACATGCTCGTATCTGATACCCCAGCCTTACGCAGCACATCAATTGCACCGTCGCGCAGCGCATATGTCACTTTAGGATTCCACTCAGCCGTGAATATCGCGCACTTGAAATTTTCCGCATCCGCAACCTGTGGAATCTCGAGTTCCGCACCGTTAGTGTTGAGAATTGTAGACATGTCCTATAATTTATTTTTCCGGTTCTTCGGCCTCCGATTCATCTTTAGGCTGTTCAGCTTGCTTTTTCACCCTGCGCAATGTAGACTTGGCCGTATGCTGCACCTTCTCCATAAAAGTGCGCCATGAAGACTCATGATTTGCCTGACTATCTATTTTCTCGATCATCAGCAGAATTTCCTGTTCAAGGTCAAGACTCTCGAGTGCCACAGCATGCTGAAGCACAGCTGCGAGAAGTCGTTTTGCACGCTGGCTCTCAGTGCGGCTGTGCATCATGACTCGGGCCATATCGATAGTCATGCGCACCTCGCGGCGGGTCACACGGCCTGTACGCTTCTTGGCAAGCTTGATAGCCTCCATGTAGAAACGCACTGCCCCTCGGTAGTCGCCTGTCTGAGCCATCATCTCCGCACCCTTACGCAGAGACTCCACAAGTTTGTCGGTAGCAGCAGCTACACCTGCATTGACCTTCTCATAGAGCACACCGGTATTGATTTGCTGTTTGGCCAAGAGTTCGAGGGTCTTCTTGCGCGAGCGTAATATGCGAGTGCTCAATTCCATGGCGAGCACATGAATCTCTCCAAATTTCTCGGCATCTTCCTTAAGAAGCTGCTCAAGCACCTTGAAGAGCACTTCCACCTCTTTCTCGCTCTGCTTGTAATCCTTGAGCATGAAATGAATCTCAGCCAAGTCGAAAAGCAAGATTGCCAACGCATGCTTGAACGGTATGGCCGAGAAGTCAGGGGCCTCACGCAACACGCGCAATGCCTCCACCTCCTTATCCAATGCCTCATCATACTTCTCTTCACGGCATAGGCTTTGTGCTTCCTCGCGCAAAGCCTGACCTTTCTTCACAAGTTCTTTCTCTTCATTCGACAGATGCTTCACGTCTAATTTTATATCTTCAAGTGTCATGCTCTTTTATTTTTTTCTATTATGTGGGGCATTAACGTCATGTGATGTAAAAATCTGACGTATCCACTCCCTATTTATTATAACGCGTTGACTCACTATTTAGTTGCATGAGTCTGCATAGATTCTTCGAGTCCCTTGCGGTAATGGTGGGGCACCACCACAGCCTCCTTGGTGTCGGGGTTGATGCTGACCATCACGGTATTGGCAGCGGCCTTGACCTCACGCGTGCTTTTCTCCACTATAACCTGCTGGAGCACGAAACTCTTTTCTCCCACATGGCTGCATCGGGTGAGCACCTCTATCTGCTCACCAAAATATATGGGCGAGTGATAAGCACAATCTATATTGGCTATCACACACTCCACCTTGCGCCACTCCATCTTGCGGTTAAGGGCCTTCTCGAAGAAGTATGCCTTGCCCGTATCGAAAAATGAGAAGTAGACTGTATTGTTAAGATGACCGAGTATGTCTACGTCATTGAATCTTATCTGCACGTCAATCGAGTGGGAAAACTCGCTGAGCGGCGGCACTGTCTTTATATCCATTTGTACAGTTATTTTTTCAGAGTGAGATTATTTGAGAAGGTTGTAACTATTTGAACCTTATTTCTTTTATGGCTTCATGTCCGGCAGCTTCGTTGAGAAGCTTTATGAGTATACTGCGGCTCATGGTGAGTTCCTGACGCAGCGATGCCGAACGCACATAGATGGTCATAAGTCCGTTGTTAACGTACGGGCGACCGCAATATGCAGCTATATGCTCGCCCACCACCCCGGGCCATGCGGCCACAGCCTTGGCTTCATACAGACGGTCAGTCAAGCCCTGCTGATGCAATGCCTGGCGCAACACGTCGCCTATCGATTCGG
Source organism: uncultured Muribaculaceae bacterium (assembly GCA_910586175.1). Classification (GTDB taxonomy): domain Bacteria; phylum Bacteroidota; class Bacteroidia; order Bacteroidales; family Muribaculaceae; genus Lepagella. The sequence goes on from CAJUIJ010000002.1 coordinate 14,714, forward strand.
GTTCAAGCCTTTTCATCGAAGTGTCCATCTTCCACCTCATACACCCGGCTCTCCGACCTCAGACTCCCCAATGTCTCGTCGAGATGCTCGCGGTTGGTATCGGTAATAAATATCTGCCCGAAGCTGTCGCCTGCACTCACCGTCTCCATGATTCGCGACACACGGCCTGAATCAAGCTTGTCGAATATGTCATCAAGCAGGAGCACCGGCTTTTCTCCGGCCTTGCGACGCAAGAAATCATATATTGCAAACTTGAGCGCTATGGTAAATGTCTTCATCTGACCTTGGCTGCCGAGCCGGCGCATCGAATAACTGTCGAGCTGCATGGCAAGGTCATCGCGGTGTATACCTTGCGAAGTGAACCCAAGAGCCAAATCGCGTGCACGCTCCGAGCCGAGCACCTCTCTCATGGTGCGCTCGGTCAGGCAGCTCTTGTATGACATGGTGGCTTTCTCCGCATCGCCCGATATGCTCGAATAGAAATGTGCGAAATCCGGTGTCATCTCCTCCACCCATTGCCTGCGCGCCTCATGAAGCGATGTGGCCATATCACACATCACTGTCTCTATAGACTCATAGAGCAACACATCATTGACTCCTGCGCGCAGCATCTTGTTGCGGCTCTCGAGTGCCTTATTGTAGCGTATGAGCCGCGCGAGATAGGTAGGGTCTGACTGCGAAATCACCACATCCATCAACTTGCGGCGCACCTCGCCCGAACCGGTCACGAGCTCCGTGTCGGAAGGTGAGACGGTCACAACCGGGAACTTGCCGATATGCTCTGAGATGCGGGGATATTCCTTATCGTTGCGGCGTAGCGTCTTACCCTTGCCGCGCACTATGCCGCAGCTCACGCGCTCCTCCACACCGTTCTCCATTTCATACACACCCTTGACCATCATAGCCTGACAACCATGCCTGATCAAGGCAGCTTCCGGCACACTGCGCATCGGACGAGCCATGCTAAGCAAATGTATCGCTTCGAGCAAGTTGCTCTTGCCCATCCCATTGAGTCCGAGCAGACAGTTCACGCCGGGAGAGAAGCAAAGGTTTGCCTCGGCAATATTCTTGAAGTCTACAATATCTATATTTCTGATCAACATCGATATAATCCCAAGACAATTCCTAACTCCTAATTCTTAACTCTTGACGCCATAGGCCAGGTCTCCGGCATCACCAAGACCGGGCACGATATAGCTATGGGCGTTGACCTCTGCATCGATTGCCCCACACCATAACACGGTGTTGTCAGGGAAATGCTCACGCACATAATCAACACCAAGCTGCGAGGCAATCACACTCGCCACAAACACCTTTGATGGTGTGCCCTTGGTGAGCAACGCCTTGTAGGCCAATTCCATGGAGCTACCCGTGGCGAGCATCGGGTCGACTATCAGGAGTGTCTTGCCATCAAGATCGGGCGAAGCGAGATACTCCACAAGCACATCAAATGTGTCTCCCCCCTTCTCGCGATAGCGACGATAGGCGCTCACGAACGCATTCTCGGCACGGTCAAAGTAGCTCAGGAAGCCTTGATGAAACGGCAAGCCCGCCCGCAATATCGTAGCTAAGACCACCTTGTCTGCCGGCTCGCGGCATACGCACTTGCCAAGCGGAGTCTCCACCTCGGTGTCTTTATAGTCGAGATGCTTCGAAATCTCGTAGGCCATAATCTGGCCTATGCGGTCGAGGTTGGTGCGGAAACGCAATGGGTCGTGCTGTATATTGATATCTCGGAGCTCGAGCATGTAGCGATTCACTATGCTCGGTGTATCCTGAAAATTGATTACTTCCATATCTTATCTGTTTATGAGACGTCTATAAGTTCTTTATGGTATTTAATTTCTTATTGGCAATCAGCTATATTACGGCGGAGGGCTATATCGGAGTGCAGCGTATGCTTTAGCTCTTCGAGAGAGGAGAACTTACGTTCGTCGCGCATTCTGCACACAAACTCCACCTCTATGTCATCACCATACAGGTTGCCCTTGAAGTCAAGAAGATGAGCCTCCACCCGAAGTTCCTTTCTATCCGAAACAGTTGGATTGACCCCTATGTTCACTACAGCTTTATGTCGGGAGCCATCGTTCAAGGTCACGTTTGCCGCATATACGCCGCCGGCCGGCAGAAGTTGGCACCGGCTTAAACTGAGATTGGCGGTGGGCACCCCTATGGTGCGCCCGATACGCGAACCCTCCACCACATGTCCACACAAGCCGAATGGTCGTCCGAGCACAAGGTTTGCTTCCTCCACATCACCATGCAGCAATGACTTACGCACGGCTGACGAACTGCACCCTTGCACCCGCGGGGCATTCACGACATCAATATCCAGTTGCTCACCGAGTCTGATATAATCTTGCATCTCCATGAGCCTGCCATCGCTGCCGAATGTGTTGTCATAGCCAATCACCACGGCCCTCATATCCAGTTTGTCACGGAGTTTTTGCAGCCAGTCGCGGCATTTCATGTCGCGCACTTCTTCTGTAAATGCCACCCTCATCACATCCACACCCTCGTGGCGCAGCAATTCGTCGCGCTTATCAGGGGGCATTATCAGCCCGGGGGCACGGTCGGGAGCCACGAGTTCGAGCGGATGCCGGTCGAATGTCACCACCAACGGCCTCAAACCACGCTTGGCGGACTCGCGTTTCAGACAAGCAATCACCGCCTTGTGGCCTCGGTGCACTCCATCGAATGTGCCTATGGTCACCACACATCCGGGAGTTGCCATGTCACGCAAGCTCTTCATCGGCCACTGTTATGAAATCACGTGCGCCTATGATTCTTATCGCTTTCATGCCAAGCGTGCGGGCGGACTCACAGTTGGCTTCCGAATCGTCGAGAAGCAGACTCTCCTCTGCTTTCAGCCCATGGCGACGGAGCACTGTGGCAAATAATTCGGGGTCGGGCTTGCATACCCCTTCAGCAAAGCTGGTCACTATGCCGTCGAAGTAATCGCCAACACGCAGGCCTTCCTGCATGAAAGCCCGCTTTATCCAACCGTCATACATTATGGCGTTGGTATTGGAAATCATGTAAGTGCGATACCCCTTGGCCCTTAGGCGGCGAAGGGCGGCAAGACGCGCCACAGGGAGTTCCACCAAGAAGGCGTCAAAGGCCGATTCGAGAGTTGCATCATCAATCTCCTTGCCAATGAGCGAACGGAGCTTGTCATAAAACCCTGCGGTGGAGATACGTCCTGTCTCCACTGAAAGGAAAGGTTCCTCCTGACGGTACAGGCCAAGCATATTGTCCACACCCTCAAGACCGAGGGCCTCAAAAGCGGCCACACATCGCTCACGGTTAAGGTCTATCATGACCCCACCGAGGTCTATCACAACATTCCTTATATCTTTCATATCGCAAATTTAACAAATCCTCACCTCTTTAGCAAGTTATTTTTTATCGTTGCCTAATCTGTTTGAATTCAACTTGAAGCTTTCAATAATTGAATGGCAGTCCCATATAGAGAATAACCCTCCGTGAACAACCCTCCCGGTGGCTTCGCCACTAAAAATCCTCCAGCAGGCTACATCGCAAAGCCAATTTCATTCATTTCCTTTATTTCCTTGTGTGATAAAAAGGTTGAAATGGAGTCTTTAAGTAATGAGTCATTTTAAATTTAAATTTGATTTGTGCTTATTTTGTCAGATTGGAAATTCGGAAGAAGGCGCATAGCGGGCTATGAAACTGATGAGGAATTTTCAATGTGGCAAAAAGAAGCCAAAGCAAATTCAAAATAAAACCTTTTACTTAAATTTAAAATGACTCATTACTTATGGTCTTGCTTTTGACGCAAAGTTTCGCTAAATTTGCGTGTGCTACCCGTTAAACATTCATTACTTATGAGCCAACCGCTTTACCCTATCGGCATACAGACATTCTCAGACATCATCGAGAATGGCTACATTTATGTCGATAAAACCGAATATATCACGAAGCTGCTATCCTCCGGGAAATATTATTTTCTGAGTCGCCCCAGGCGTTTTGGCAAGTCCTTGTTGATATCAACCCTCGAAGAGGTGTTTCGCGGCAACCGCGACCTATTCAATGGACTTTATATCAGCAATACTGATTACGACTGGGCGGCACATGTAGTGCTTCATTTAGACTTTAGCGGAACAAATTGCACAAACCCCGACAGCGTGGTAAATAAGCTTCATTCCTCTGTAAGCCGTTGGGAACAATATCTAAACATGTCGGTTTCAGAATCCTCGATTGAACAAAGATTCCGCAATGTAATACAATGCGCTCATGAGAAATCGGGTCGTCAAGTCGTGATTCTGATTGACGAATACGACAAACCTCTGCTCGAAACAGTAGACAATCCAGAGCTTCAGAACACATTTCGCACTCAGCTCCGCGCATTCTATGGCAACCTGAAGAACCAGGACAAGCACATTCGCTTCGCCATGCTCACCGGCGTAACCAAGTTCGGACATCTCAGCATATTCAGCGACCTGAATAACCTTCAAGATATATCTATGCTTGAAGAATTTGCCGGCATCTGCGGTGTCACCAACGACGAATTGTACAATTATTTCGACAAAGGTATAAGCACGTTGGCTCAACGCAGAGGTATGACCAAAGAAGAAGCGTACGAACAACTCCGCTTGAATTATGACGGTTACAGGTTCTCACCGCTCGGCGGACCTGACATATATAATCCTTTCAGTCTTCTTAACTGCCTGAAAACTTCATGGATTCGCGACTACTGGTTCCAGACCGGCACTCCTACTTTTCTCATAAAACTCATCATGTCGCGCCAAATAGAATTGCGGAGCCTTGACTCGCTTAAGACCCCAATGCAGTCGGTGGAGAATGTTTCTTATGACCTTAAGTCCTCGCTTATTCCGGTGCTCTATCAGGCCGGCTACCTCACCATAAGAGACTACGACCCTATTACAGACCTACTTACACTCGCGTTTCCCAATCGCGAAGTGCAACGAGGTTTCTTGATTAGCTTGATGAACCTCTATGTGCCTTCCGACAATGACTCCGCTTTCAGCATCGCGAAGTTTTACGAGGATGTGCAGCAAGGAGACGCCGACAGCTTCATGACACGTTTGCAAAGCCTGTTTGCAGACTTCAACTATGAGGCATTCAACAGGATAAATCTTGAACAACATTACCAAGACATAACATATCTGGTATTCAAGTTATTGGGATTTCTTATACATGTTGAATACAAGACAGCATCAGGTCGCATGAATATGCTCGTAAAAAACGACAGATACATCTTTGTATTCGAATTTAAATTAAACTCCACAGCCGAGAACGCACTCCACCAAATAGACGAGAAAGGATACATGCTTCCATTCAAGGCCGACAACCGTAAATTGGTAAAAATCGGAGCAAACTTCTCCGATAAAACCCGAAACCTCGACTCCTGGATTGTTGAAGAAGTATAATCTTAAAAAATCTGTCAGTAAAAGTTTTACCTTAGGTAAAACTTTTACTGACAGATATATTAAACTAAAAGCCTATGACACTTCTAAGCTCTTATCCCACTATGCCTGATGCCGCAATAGTGCAGGGCATGCTCGAATCGCACGGTATCAAATCGGTGCTTCAAGACCGCAACAATGCATACGTGCCGATATTCGGCGGTGTGGACCTGCTCGTCAACGACAGCGACTACGAGAAAGCCCGCCAATTGCTCACCGAGCATGGTGACGCCTGACGACCACTCTCCGCTTTTTAGACGTTTTATCCACTTTGATGTACATTTTACCTGACTCCGGGTCACATGTACGCGCCCCTGACATATCATAATAGACACTTTCATCGTCCGGCTCTACAGCCAATGCCTCAACCACATCCTCTATGCCCGACATTCCGCTGACTGTCTCTATATTAGCGAATTGTCGCCAACCGGGTGCAGTGCGGTATGCCTCAAGCGACCCGTCAGGCACAACGAGCCTTGAATCGCTATATGCCCATGAGCTGAACCCCTCCTCATCAAGTTGGCAGGGAACACTATTTTGTGGCCTCACTTCATTGAATAAATTATTATTGAAGGCATACTGACCTATACTCTTTACAGATTTGGGCAATGTAAGATTCTCAACCTCCAATCCATAGAATGCACCATTTCCTATCACCTCAATTCCCTCTCCAAGCAGAAGCCGATCGATATTGCAATGGTCAAAGGCCTCCTTGCCAATGGTCTTCACACTACCCGCTATGGTGACATCTGTGAGATTCGGGTTCATTCGGAATGCCCATTCACCTATTTCAGTCACGCCTTGCGGTATTTCAAGACTCTTTAAGTTGCTCTCATAGAACAATCCTTCGGGAATCACTTTCACATTGCCCGACAACTGCACATTCTCGACTGCGGAGCGCATAAACGCACGCGTGCCAATGCTCGTCACGCTCGAAGGAATGGAAACGGCCTTCAGCTGTGTAGTTTCATAGAAAGCATACTCACCTATGGAGGCTATACCCTCATTCAAGTGCACCGACTGACAGGTAGAGTTCTCAAAAGCCCAATCCCCGATACTCTTCACAGAGCCGGGTATGTATATATGTGGAGTGGCGCACTTGAAGAAAGCACTCTTGCCGATAGCAGTTACCGACGCCGGTATCGTAAGATTGGCGATAGGGCAACCGCAGAAAGCACTTTCAGGGATTACGGTCAACTTCTCCGATATCGACACCTTGGTCAAACCGTAGCAATCCTCAAAAACAGACTCACCGAGCGAGGTGACACTGTTGGGCATATTGAACGATGCCAACAACGGACACCATGAAAACGCAAAAGACTCAATAGAAGTAAGCTTCTCGCCACCAAATGAGACTGAGCGCAATTTCTCACAGTTCCTGAATGCCAACTTACGTATGATTTGGAGCGATGCCGGAAAAACCACACTTTCTATATTAGTGTCATGGAATGCACTGCCACCGATAATCTTGACACGCTCACCGAGCACAAGAGTCTTCACCGACGAAGCATAAAACGCGCCGGAGCCAATTGTCTCCACATAATCACCGATTTCCACACTCTTTAAACCATCTGCACCCATGAAGGCCTCCTTGGCAATAGAGGTAACCTTATAAGTCACACCTCCGCTTGTCACCTTATCAGGAATCACAAGTTTAGACTTCGAAACACCCTCAGCGAAGCCCTTCACCTGAGCCTTCTTGTCAGTGCTGTTAAGACTATAGCTGATGCCATCAATATTCTTGGCATCAACGGCCAAAGCCGAAAATAGAATCAAAAGACTAAATAAAAATTTTTTCATGATACAAAATTAGCATCCACCACCAAAACTCCACCAAAACACCATATAGACAATATATAGACACCATCATAAAGTCGCAATTTAAAGCGACTTAACACATTTACATCTAAACACCTTAAAATTATAGTCCATCTCACAAATATTATACTTAAAGTTGCATTTTCTTTTTGAGCTGATTAGCATCACCCAATTCGGGCGCAGACAGATTACTGTGACTATAATAGAGGATGGAGTATAGCGCAAAATAAAGAAAACTCTCCTTTCGGTGATTTTATATCAGATTGACTCTGATAATAATTAACATTTTTTAGGAAGCTCTCACATATATAATATGAATATTCATTTTCTCAATACTACATTTTTTAGTATTTTTACCACAAATTTCGGAAATCGTCCGATATCAATGCTCTTAACCATCACGCAATCGCGATTATACAACGAAAGCAAAAACATATAAGCACGCTGATGAAGGTATTAAAGAAACTTAAAGCAGACGAACTCGAACGCCTCTGTCATCTGATTGAAGAAGACTACGAATACGACAAACTCGACAGAAGCATATTGTTGGATTTTCTCAACATGGGGGAAGTCTGTCAATACGAGCGCGGTGAATTGTTGGGCGGTGCTGACGAGATAGATACCCATATCTACATACTTGTTGAAGGTCTCACCCGCCAATGGTATTGGAGCGGAGATAAGGAAATAACCAAGGGTTTTGGACTTCCTCCCACAATCTCAATACATTATATGAGTTATTATGGAGGCCTCCCCTCTCACGTATACTATGAGGCTTGCTGCCGCTCCAAGGTGCTCCGCTTCACCAAGGAGGACTTTGACAACATCACACAGCGTTCACACCCTTTCGCGCTCTGGCATCTCAACTGCGTGCAAAATCAACTTTACTATTATGAGCTGAAAGACAGCCGTATACGAGGCACTGTAAGAGAACAATACGAGGCATTAGAGAAAAAACGTCCCGAAATAATCCGTAATGTCCCGCTCAAAACCATCGCATCATACATCGGTGTCTCGCCTCAATATTTATCAAAAATCCGTAACCAAAAATCACAAAAACAGCAAAAACGGTAACATTTATTAATTATTTTGACATTTTTTATTTCTAAATTTGAGGGCACATGAATTTAAGACATGCGCCTTCGCGATAATGCGCGGTTCACATGCCTTATTCATGGCATTATTGATTGCATAATTAATAAGTACCCGCTCAGATTAAAAGCATATTATAATATGAGCATATGGAGGGTTGATTTTCGTCCTATTAGAGGGCGCATAGTAACCACTCTGTAACTGAAAAGTGGGTAAAAAGTTGCCATTCAGATACCCGCAGGATGGTATGCTTTTAATCTAAGCGGGTACTTAACACGTATGAAAAAATATTTGATAGCATCGATGGCGTTGGCGACTGCCGGCGCAATGTCAGCGCAGCTTTCTTACGAGTTGCCGGCCACTTTGTCTTATTATGGCACAATTGAAGCCGAGGAGGGAATTCCATTTCCTGCCGCCAATTTCGTCACCAACAACCCTTTAAACGATGGTGCATACATTTGGATTCCCAAGGGCTCAACTATGATGTTTAAAAACAATTCAGTGGGCGATTACGACAACTTCGAATGGGTCGTGCCCGGCACAGCCTATAAGGAAGTTACTGACGACGGCTCTGTGGCCGCAATATATGATGAAGTGGGGACTTTTGATTTCCCTACACTCATTTGCGGTGACGATACTTTCAGACACGAACTGAAGATAAAGGTCGGTGGCAAAGCAGAACTTTGCCATTCAGATACGCGCAAATGGGGAGAGACTTTTGGTTTGGGCTATGCCCCATTCAACGGTGGAAACGGTTACCTCGGTGGCACAAACCGTGTCAACATCGCCGGTGTTGGTAATTTTTACCGGTTCTCTTCCCCCAACATGTATGTCGACGGAGTCAATATATACCTTGCAAAGAAGCCTGGCGAAGTCCCCTCTAGCTCCATGATGATGACCAGAGTATTCCTTCCATTCCTCGGCGACAGGGATTTCTCCATGATTGGCCAGTTTGGCGCACTCGGTGCGTTGGAGGGCGACAATGTACCCATCAATTCTGCAAAGACCAAAGAGGATGGCGTATGGCTTCCTTCAGGACAATTCGCAGTCTACAATGTAGACTTTGCCACCAAGCTCAACTGTGAGGGATTCCCTTATCTCTTTTTTGCAGTTGAAGGTTTCTCTTACGATTCTGATGCTGATTTGACCGAAGACTTCGTGCTTGCCACTGACGTCATGCCCGCCCGAGAACTCGACTCCGAACAATACAATAATGCTTTGGCTCACAACTCTTTCGTGCGCCAAAACAATGAAAGCGACTATATCCGTCCTGTATCCATTTTCGGAGGCAGCTCAATGTCTTCAACAGGAAAATTCAAGAGTTATAACTTTTGGATTTGTCCTATGGTGCGTGGTGCCGAAACCGACTTATCGAGCGTAAAGGAAATCACTGCTGCCGAAAATCGCAATATGCAACTTGAATATGACGGCCACAATCTCATCACAACAGGTGTGCCCGACGGACAAGTCTCAGTGGTAGCACTCGACGGAACGGTTCGCATCAGGGCCAATGCCGCAAACGGAGGCGCAATATTCAACATATCAACGCTCCCATCAGGGCTATACGTGGTAGTTGCAGCAGATGGACAGACACATAAATTTGTAAAATAATCTAAAACAAACATATATGAGGACGACTACTAAAGGAATCTTGGCAGCAATAACAGCTGCAGCAGCTTTCGCACCTCAGATAGAAGCGGGAGTTTGGATATTTTTGTCGGCAGGTCAGTCTCAGACTTATGCCATAAAAGAAGATGGCACTCTCTGGGCATGGGGTTCTGCTGAATATGGAGAACTTGGCAATGGGTCAAAATCTCCCGCCAAAGTCTCTACGCCTACTCAAATAGGCACCGACACTGACTGGGCATTTGCCGCAGGCGGAAGCGGAAGGGCATTCTTCATTAAGGAAGACGGGTCTCTATGGTCTGTCGGAACAGCCGAGGGCGGTGTACTCGGCACCGGCTCTTCACAGGCTCAGCTTTCACCTGTGCGTATCGGCACTGATTCCGATTGGAAATATGTAGCCACGTCAAACAATGGAGACAACTATGAGGCCATGGCAATCAAGACCGACGGCTCTTTGTGGGGCTGGGGCAAGAACGAACTCGGCTCGCTTGGTTTAGGTGACTACAACACTCGCGCGCTTCCTACCCGCGTGGGTTCTGACAATGACTGGGTATCAGTCTCACTTGGCAGAAACCATACCATCGCGATGAAAAACGACGGCTCAATATGGGGTGCCGGCGAAGCAAACAATGGTGCCTTAGGCAACAACTCCGGATTCAAGAAAACTTTTGTGAAGGTGTCGGAGCCCGCTGACTGGACAAGTGTAACCGCAATCAATAATTCCACTTATGCCATAAAAACCGATGGAACACTCTGGGCTTGGGGCGAGAACGATGACAACAAATTGGGAATCAACAACACTGAATTGACCACTGTCTCTGTTCCCACCAAGATTGAGGCCATATCCGGTAAAGTTTTCTCCATAACCGGCTCTGAGCATTTCCGAGTAGTCGCCACCGGTGATAATGACACTGCTACAGACGCTTATTCATGGGGCTGGAACTACCAGGGCTGTCTCGGCAACGGAACCGGCTGCGAATTTGGCGACGTAAGCGCACGCGTATTCTATGCAACGCCTCAGAAGGTTCAGTTTGAGGAGTCCGTTGAGATCAAATCGCTTAGTGCAGGTGCCACCTTCGCTATCGTACTCGATGGTGACGGTCTCTTGCAAGGCTGGGGGTCGAACGCATGGGGACAGTTAGGCAACTCTTTGGCCGAAAATATGCTCAACATATATTATACTACCCCCATTGCTGTGGCAGCTGGGCAAGCTCCTGTGGATCCGGGTGTCGAAGTATACGCTGACAACATTCCCACCAACCTTTCGGCTGTAGAGAAAATCACACTGGTCGGAGCATGGACGACCGATGACTTGCTGAAACTCATCGCTCCAATAGGCAACGGACAAGGCATAATGGGCTTCAATTACAACACAACCCTAAAAACAGTTGACATGAGCAATGCTGAGATGGGTGACGACACTTCTCTCTATACCATATTCCGCAATTGCTCCGCACTCGAGACAATCCTATTCCCGACCAACGGCACTGCTGCAAAAATAGTGAACCTCGACAACGCGTTTCTCAACGACAAGGCACTTACCAACCCGGATGTGTCAGCTTTGGTAAATGTGACTAATATAGATCAGACATTCCAAAACTGCAAGGCCATCACCATGCTCGACCTCTCCAACTGGACAAGCGTAACAAGCAGCGAGATGGCATTCCAAAACTCGGGACTCATCTCAATAGTGCTTCCCTCCGAGTTCACAATATCCGATAGATGTTTCGGTGGATGCGATAACCTCAAACTCATCGACTGGCATCTCTATAACGGCACGTCAGCCCCCACTGTCGAAATCAATGACAACTATGAACCCTTCTACGGTCTCGACTTCGTTCCCTCTCAGAAGAAGGAGATTACAATCATAGTGCCGCAGGAAGCATATGAATCGTTCAGCACTGACACTTACTGGAGTGGTTTCAACATTCAGGCAGCGGCAGCCCCGGGCACATACACCATCGACGGCAACGAAATACCGGACGATCTGGCTGATGCTCTTCATATTGTACTTACCGGTGATTGGAACACTGACAGATTCAAGGCACTCGCATCTGCACTCGGCACTGCAGCATCTGTCACTGCCTCCAATAAGACCCTGCTTAGCATAGATGCCTCTGCAGCAACCGTTGAATCTATAACAAACTTGGTGATGCCGGTACCCGGAATATTCGGGTCTTCTGACAAAGGAGTATTCCAAAATTTCACGGCTCTCGAATCTTTCATAATGCCTGCTGCCGACCAAAGCGCTAACTTCGGCTCATTCAAGCAAGCATTCCAGGGATGTTCCGCACTCAAAGAGATTGATCTTTCAGGTTGCTCTCAACTCACATCGACCAATGACGCTTTCTACAATTGCTCTTCACTTGCAAAAGTCACACTCCCTGCTGAATTCAAAATCAGCACCGAATGTTTCGACCGTTGCAACAACTTGCGGGAGATCGACTGGTCTGCATTTGAAGGCGATCAGGCACCTTCCATCTCCACCAACGGACTCCCCTCTCTCGATGACTCTAAACTCCTCGTGGTGAAAGTGCCTAACGATAAACTCCCGCTGTTCCAAGAAAGTGCAAAGTGGAACATATACACTCTGATTGGCGTGATGCCGGCATCTGTCAATGACCTGCACGACTCCAACACTACAAAGCAGTTGCAAGTCTACACACTTTCAGGCATGTATGTAACCACCATTAAGGATAACAACTCTGTAAGCGTACTCCCCGCCGGTCTATACATAATAGGTGGCAAGAAGGTAATGGTTAAGTAACAAACATACTGCATACTACACAAAAGTTATCTCTAAATCAAAAATATGGAGTGCGACATTGTTTTGCAACGTCGCACTCCATATTTTTTCTTATCATGCCACCGCATACTGCTATACAATCACGATAGGCAAAACTATGATAAGACTGTTTCTTTATCGCAGGCGAAGCTCCAATATCGTTGTGTAAGTAAATGATTTTGCATAACTTTGCATAAAATTACACACAAACTTAATGAAACCAAAGACAATAGAGGCGTGGCGGACTGTGGTTGGGGGCTTCGGTGGGGCCGTGGCTATCATGAGCGGCATAGCCGCTTATATTATGTTGAAGTCCCTGCTTACATCATGGCTTATTCCTGTGCTGTGTGTGCTTCCCGTGGCTCTGGCATTAGCATTGCCACTCCGAGGCGTCACGAGGTGGCTCACCGGCTCTTATAACACATGGCTCAATATCTCGATACACATGTTGTTGATGTATCCACTGCTATTAGGAGCTGTGATGCTGACCAATAAATTGTGGGTGATCGACAACCAACGCGACATGCAGGGAGTGGTGGACCGAGTTTACACCGAAAAGCGCAAGTCCACGCGCCGCAGCGGCCGCCGCAGCTACCGCACTGTGGAGAAACTCTACAATGTAATCGACATAACCCTCGAGACCGGCAAATCACGCAAAATCGATGTCTCTAAAAAGATATACCGCCAAGCGGAAAAGGGCGATACCGTGCAGATACCCGTCACCACAGGCATCTTCCACATGACCCAGATGGAGGAAGGACAACTCAAACTTCTGCATCCCCACATAAAGAAAAGCCGTCGCCCATACCCCGACAGACCCGGCTTCGGAGTGGGAGCAAAAAGAAGCAAGATGACATCAGATGAAATACGCGAATACCACCGCCGCCGCATAGACAGCATCCGCAACTCATTCAAACATTAAGAAACTTGTCAGGTTATTTAATGAAGTTGTTTAAACTAATTTACGAAAGTTAAAATGAAGTAGAATGCCTTTATTTTATTAAACCTTTGCGTATCTTTTTATCTACCATTCGGTCAACGAGCTAAAGATCGGCCCCTTTCGCCCCTTTTATTTGCACCAACCGAGAGGTTGCTGAAAATAAAAGTAACTAAATCGTCGCAAAAATATCTCGCAAATGTTAATAAAA
>CAJUIJ010000002.1:28648-46902 GCA_910586175.1 uncultured Muribaculaceae bacterium
GCATAAACCGATCATATGAAAATATCAACTCAAAATAAAATTCCGGAGAGTAACCTTGTTGCCGACATCAAGCACTTGATAATTGATACCAAGCAAAGAGTTGCAAATGTTGCCAACGCAGGAATTACGATGTTATATTGGCACATAGGCGAGCGTATAAATCGTGATGTGCTCGGTAATCAACGTGCTGAATATGGCAAACAAATTATCGCAACATTGGCACAGCAATTGAAAGCTGAATTTGGTAGAGGCTATGATGAAAAAAGTCTCCGACGAATGATGCAGTTCGCTACACTCTTTCCAGACAAACAAATTGTCGCGCCACTGGCGACACAATTATCATGGTCTCATTTCGTGGAGGTTATGCCACTCAAAGATGAAATACAAAGGGAATTTTATCTCACAATGGCATCAGAGGAGAGATGGACAAAAAGGACTTTGCGGGCTAAGATAGATGGAATGCTATTTGAGCGAACCGCAATCAGCAGCAAACCCGAAGAGTTGATTCGTACAGAACTTGCATCTTTACGAAACGAACGGAAATTATCGCCCGATATGGTTTTCAAAAGCCCATATTTTCTGGAGTTTACAGGCTTGAGTGGCAATTTCAGCGAAGAATCTCTTGAAAGCACACTTATCACACACATAGAGCAGTTTCTTCTCGAACTCGGTGATGGTTTTTCCTTTGTCGCAAGACAAAAAAGGATGATTATTGATGGAGATGACTTCCATCTTGACTTGCTTTTCTTTCATCGGAAACTACATAGGCTTATAGCTATTGACCTAAAACTCGGTCGATTTAAAGCTCAATATAAAGGTCAGATGGAATTATATCTCCGTTGGCTTGAACGATACGAAATGCAACCGGGAGAGGAAACGCCTCTCGGTCTCATTCTATGCACAGAAGGAAGCAACGAACAGATTGAGCTTCTCCAACTTGATGCATCAGGTATCAAGGTTGCACAATATATGACAGAGTTGCCCCCTAAAGAGGTGCTAATCCGTCAGATGCAAAAAACAATCGAATCACGTAAATAACGTTTAAAGATAATAACCACCCCATAGACAGCATCCGCAACTCATTCAAACATTAGAGACTGCCTCAATAAATTACCACAAGTGTATGCTGGAAGATACAGTTTAGACCTCGTCGGCAGCGCCTCCTTGCCACCAGTACGCATGCAACGTCGCGAAGCCTCCGGGAGGAAGGAGCCTCCGACGACGAAATATAACGAATAACTAAAAATGAATAATGAATAATAGCTACGCTACATCAAGACGTTGCATCGCGCACTGGGGGGAGAGGAGGCACCGCCGACGACCATAATGAATAAAATTGTCAGGGCAGATTCACGCATTATGAATCTGCCCTGACTTCTAAATATATGAAGCTGCAAAAATTGTTAGCGCAGTAGCGGCCTATGCCGGCATCAGATGGAGAGACGGCGCAACGTAGACATCAGTTCCTGGTTGATAGGCTTGTCATTCTTGATTGCCTTGGTGAATGGCACATAGACAATCTCATCATTCTTAATACCGATCATCACATTACGCTGGTCATCGAGGATAGCGTCGATTGCCGCCGAACCCATGCGCGATGCGAGGATACGGTCGTGAGCTGTCGGCGAACCGCCTCGCTGCAAGTGACCAAGAATCGATACACGCACATCGTAACCCGGATATTCCTCCTCCACACGCTGTGCCAAGCCCATTGCTCCGCCGGTGATAGGCGACTCAGCCACAAGCACGATCGATGAGTTCTTAGACTTGCGGAAACCATGCTTGATAAGCTCGGCAAGCTGGTCCACCTGTGTGCTGATTTCCGGGATAATGGCAGCCTCGGCACCCGAAGCGATAGCACCGTTAAGAGCCAGGAAGCCGGCATCGCGTCCCATCACCTCAATAAAGAAGAGACGCTCATGGCTCGTGGCTGTGTCGCGGATTTTGTCGACACACTCCATGATTGTATTGAGCGCAGTGTCATAGCCGATGGTAGTGTCCGTGCCATACAGGTCATTATCAATAGTGCCCGGAAGACCGACTATCGGCAACTGAAACTCATTGGCAAATATACGGGCACCGGTCAACGAACCGTCACCACCAATCACCACCAAGGCATCAATGCCATGACGGCGAAGCACATCATAGGCACACTGACGGCCCTCAGGTGTCTGGAACTCCTTGCAGCGCGCTGTCTTGAGAATAGTGCCGCCGCGCTGTATGATATTCGACACATTCTGCGTCGAGAACTCCTCAATCTCATCATAGATAAGACCGCGATAACCACGGTAAATACCGAAAACCTTAAGACCCGCGTAAATGCCTGCACGGGTGACGGCGCGGATAGCGGCATTCATACCCGGAGCATCACCTCCCGACGTAAGTATACCTATAGACTTAACATGGCTCATATATGTATCATTTTAGTATTTAGATTGCAAAAATAACAAAAAATCAGCGCAGTTGCAAAAAGAAGTAACCTGCCACACAAAATATCCACGAATTGTGGTTAGGGCCGGTTTATATCATGCGGGGGCTTATGATTTTTTCGCCTCCTTCGTTGCGGTTCTTTTGTATTATTATCTGCTGGTTTGTTTTTTGCTTGGGCTGTTTGGGCATCTTTGGCATCTTTGGCATCTTTGGCATTTTAGGCATCTTCGGCATTTTCGGCATCTTCGGCTGCTTTGGTTTTGCTATCGGATAGACTTCCTTACCGCCATTTGAGGTGCTTGTCGATGTGCTTGTCGAGTTGGAACCACCTCCTTGTCTTGAACTCACCACGCCGCTCGTAGTGTCGGTATAGGTGATTCGCGTTGTCGAAAGACCTCCGTAGTCTATGTGTCCGTAGCTGTTGCAGAAGAGACGTGCCGTGGTGGCGTCTCCGCTCACTTTTATGTTGCCCTGACCCGAGAGGTTTATGTCGACTCCTGTGGCATCTATCCTGCCGAGGTCAATCACTCCCATGCCCGAGAGCACAGCATCGAGCGTGGTGATGTTC
Source organism: uncultured Muribaculaceae bacterium (assembly GCA_910586175.1). Lineage (GTDB taxonomy): Bacteria > Bacteroidota > Bacteroidia > Bacteroidales > Muribaculaceae > Lepagella. Next base: position 31,647 of record CAJUIJ010000002.1, read on the forward strand.
TGGTAGCCCACCACTATATTCCCTTGCCCGGCAAGGCCATATCTCATGGAGGTGCCATCTATATTGCCTATATTGATACTTCCCATGCCATAGAGCATGAAATTGCCCGAGGTTATATCGAGTCGCTTGGCCTTGATTGAACCTTGTCCATACATCTTCAAGTCAAGGCTCGTGTCGTCCACCGTGCCGAGATCCACATCAGATGAGCCGTAGACCTGCACCGACCTCAGTCCGTCTGTCCAGATTTCCACTTTCGTCACTCTCGGTGGAGTATTATCACCCGGACGCTGTCCGACTTCGAGTGTTGATTCGTCATAAGCTATGCGAAGCCTGTCCGACTCATTGTCGGTCAATGTCACCTCCACACGCGGTTTGTTGGAATTACTGTGTATCGTCACCGGGCCATTGACAGTGAGCTTTATATTCTTGACAGTCCAGTTGAAGCTCGCACTCCTGACCTTGGCCTTGGCCGTATCGCCTCCACCAAAGGCATATATCACGGCCATCAGCAATACCACCGATATTCTTGCACTTGTTTTCATTTGTCTTCCTCCCTTGTATATCCGTTCTTCCAATTTATCACCACTATCTCGAGCGAATTAGAGGCCATATAGTCCCATATTACCCACTTGTAAAGCTTGTTGTCCCTTCCGAACTGCTCAAGCACGATATATTCCGATTGTCCGTCACGGGTGCGGAGCATCACCTCGAGTTCGGGATGTTTCTGCAGATACTGCTCCAATAGTCTCTTGGCCTTTGTCACAGCCGTGGTCGACGTGAGCTCATAAGCATAGAGCGATGAGAAACCCATATTGAGGTTGAGCCTGCGGCCCGACATGTTCCATTGCTTGTAATTATGGGCGAAACGGCCCGACACGTATGTGCTCTCCACCCCCTGCATGTCGGCCAACGCATCAAATATGTCGTCGGCACGCATCTGCATCGGCAGCATCGCCATTATTGCCATAGCCACAATCATGACAAGCTTGCGCCATCCCTTCTTGCTGTGACCAATCATGTTATTATTGTTATCAATCATAGTTTTGAGTTTTTTTGATATCTGATATTTGAGAGTTGATTTAGATTTCATAATTTTTAGATGGACGGTTATCTGTCGGGTCGCTGATTACGCAGTCTATGCGATCCACCACTTCAGATACCCTGAAAGAACTTTCCACCACATTCTCTTCTACCTTAGCCATCACGAATCCCACCACGGCCTTAGCCTCAGACTCGCTGCGCACCACGCGATAGCCCTTGGCCTCCATGCGACGTTCTTCGACGGTCAACGCATTGGCATAAAGCGCTTCATCACTCTGTGCGGCATGCTTGGAGGGGCGCACTCGATGCTTCTTGGGCTTAACCGCTTTATCTGATTCGGTTATTTTTTTCGGTTGCTCCACCTGCATGGCCATATGCACAGCGGCCGCAGTGTCGGTGGCCGCCTCGGCCGTAAGCACCGGAGTGAGGTCGGGCAACGAGTCAGACACTTTCGAGCTCAACACACTTGCCAAGGAGGCCCGCTGCCGGTGATCCGTATCGATTAGATTGCGCACAGTAAGAGCGCCTCCTATCAGAAGCAGCATACATGCCGCACCCGACATCCAGACCCTTCTTCTACGCCATGTGCTACGCCGCTCAAGACGCATCTCCTCTTCGAGTGCCTCATCGAGACGCACTTTGGCTTTTTCGGGCATCGTCACATGGCTCTCAACAGCCTCCTGCAAAGCCAAGAACATGCCACGCTCCGCTTCCAAGTCAGCAGGGAGGTCATCTGTCGTGGCAAAAAACTCACGCAGCCAAGCCTCTGAGCCGGTTTGCGATTCGCCGCCATACCATGCGTTTAGCAATTTACGAGCCTTATCTATGTTGGTTTTATCTGCTTTCATATCTCGTCCACAATTCCTTAAGTTTTTTTCTTCCTCTTGAGAGCAACTGTCTCACGTTGGTTTCCGTCTGACCGGTGGCCTCGGCGATTTCCGAAGTTTCCATGCCTGCAAAGCAGCTCATTTTCAATGCCTGGCTCTGTCCGGGCGGCAACTCCTCTATCAGTGTCTCTATGCGGCATCTGGTGTCGCGATATTCCACCTCATCGGCCCGGTCGTCGGGTTGTTCGGGAGAATCGTCAAGGCTTAGATCATTGCGCCGTCGCCTGAAAGCCTCGATACAGGCGTTGCGCATGGCTGCCAGACAATACATCCGCAACTCTCGCCGGTCGCCCGGCAATGACTGCCGCCTGCGCCAGAGCCTCAGTTGCGTCTCCTGCACGGCATCGGCCGCTTCGTCGGCACTTAGCCCCGACTTCAACGCCATGCCATACATCAGGTCGCGCAACGTCAGCACCTGCTCCTTGAATTCTTTCTCTCCCATCTACTTGTTAAAAGGATGCGTGAGGAAACGCATCCTCATCTATTTTGACAACGGCTGCGGCATGTCGTTTATTTGTTTCCGCCACCACCTCCTTGCTCTTCTTTCTCCACGTTGGCCGCCGTGCGCTTCACATCACTCTTGAGCGACCCGAAATTGTAGCTCACTGAGAAGCCTATATTCCATTGCTTATATGTATTATTGTTGGTGTAGCGCATGGTTTCATCTTCTTGCGTATACTTGCTGCTACGTTTCAACGGGAAGAGTGAGCTGATATTTAGCGACATCGAGAGGGCATCATTCTTGAGAAATGACCGGCTGCACCCGAGCCCATACCAGTATCCCTCGCCACCACGGCTCTGCAAGTCCATCCAGCCGGTCTGGTAGCCTCCATAGGCAGAGAGTCGCAACTTGCAGGGGAGCGTGTAGTTGATATTGGAATTGAATGAACAGTTCCAACCCTTGTTGGAAGCTTTCACCAGTTCGGAGTCGGCTGAGATATAATTGTACCATGGCGATACCCATACTGACCACTGCAGGGCATTCGTGATTCGCCAGTCGGCGTTGATGCTGAGCAAGAACATATGATCTTTGCCCACGTTGGCATAAGTGCTGTTCATCACACCATCTTTCATGAAGAGAATGTCGGTGATGGAGTTGCCAGAATATCTGTATGTGGCCTTCACACCCCCGCTAAGCGCATGGTCGTAATTGGTATAACCTATTGAAATATCATGCGATTTTACGCTCTCCAAGTCAGGGTTACCATAATATAGTGCCCCCGGCACCGTAGTGTTGCGATATGGGTTAAGGCTCCAGAGACCGGGGCGGTTTATGCGCATCTGATATGCGAGACGCAACGCGCTGGCATCCGTAAGGTTATAGCTCAGCGCAGCGTTGGGCACAATGTCGTTGAGATATGTTGTGAAGTCGGGATAATCACCTATCTTGTAGCGAAGGCCCATGCGCGTGTGCTCGTAGCGCAAGCCGGCATTCACACCAAACTTCGAATATGATCCTGTATACGATGCGTAGACTGCATATATATCCTTAAACTGGCGCATCTTCACTGCCTGAGCATCATCTTCCAAGAGCGAAGAGGCACCCGCGCCGCTATAGTAACGGCTGTACGATTTGTTGTCGCTGAGGCTCACCTTGCCGCCGGCCTCGAGCTTATGCTTGGCATTGAACTGGTTGGAGTAGTCCACCTGCACGATATGGCTCATGTTGGGGGCATCGCTTTTCTGACGGATATATGGACTCTCGTCCACATCTCCCTCCACACTTTCAGTCCATATGTCTGTACGATCATAACCGTCAGCGCCATCAAGCATGTACGATAGCACCAGCGTATTGTCCGTTCGGTTGAACGTTCGCTGATAAGAGGCCTGCAATCCACCGCCTATCTGATTGGAGCGAAAGCGGTTGAGCTGCTCTGTGCGCCAGAGCATCGCGAGGTCGGGGGCATACATGGCATTGACATCGCGGGTGCGTCCGCGGTTGCCGTAACCATATATATTGCCGTTGAGCGTAAAAAGGTTAAGTGTATCAGGCTCCCACGACAAGTCTATGTTAAGCGATTCATAATCATAACCGTAGCGACTCTTACGGCTGCGCTTGCGCAAATGATTGGGGCCTCCGGTGAGGTCTTCCACATCACTTTCCGACACAGAACTACGTGGCCACACATTACCGTTATTGTAGCTCAGGTTGGCACCGAGCATCACATTGCCGAGCTTGACACGTCCGTTGGCAGATCCGCCCACCTGATATGCATTGACCCAAGCATTGAAACGCGTATTGAAACCGGAGAGGTTGCGTCCACCCTCTGTCACTATATTCAGTATGCCGCCTGTTCCTTCGGCCTCGTACTTGGCACCCGGCTCCGAGATTACCTCTATCTTCTTGATAGAACCGCCCGGCAGGGACTTCAGCACAGACTTTATATCACCCTTTAGCATCGGGTCCTCGCGGTTGTTTATAAGTATCTTGAAGCTCGACTGTCCGTTAACCTTCACATTTCCTTCGGCATCGACAGTCACGCCCGGCACCTTTCGCAATATATCGAGCAGGCTTCCGCTCTGCGCCTCCGGATCTTCGGTCACATTATAGGTAAGTTTGGCACCGTCGCTCTGCACGAGCTTCTTTGTCTGCACGATCACGAAATCATCGAGATCGGTTGCCACGGTGTCTGCGGCCTGCACATCGGCGGTTTGCACATCGGCAACTGCAACAGCAGAATCAGTGCCGGTAAGGCTGGCCGGCCCGGCACCGGCGGCATCTATGTCCGCCGGGGCACCGGCTATTGAATAAAGGTATGAGATTGCTAATGAGGCAAGCACCAAAGTGCCCAATCGAAAGTCAAACATAGTTCTGTGGTTTTGTTTACCCCTATAATGCACCAAAGCCACAATGTGTGACACCCATACCTTAAAAAATTTTTGATTATGCCTACATCTCGGATAAATCGAACGCGAAACCGCTTCGCGATATCTCCTACATGCCGTGCCATCTCAATTCCTTTACGCCAAATCCTACAAAAATCTAACAGCTCATTTACAATTACGCTTCTGTCTCTACTTAACGAGTCTATGACTGACGCATCAGGTGTAGCATCAACTGACGCATCAGGTGTAGCATCAACTGACGCATCAGGTGTAGCATTTGCGTGAGCTGACGCATAGTATTACATTGGGTAATCAGATATAGAGTGGCGAATCGGCTGTTGCTCCTGTTGAGTCGAGAAACATCACATTGTAGACGGGCATATAGACCACACCTTTATCAGTGGCGCGGACTTCCCGGCTATTGCTAAGCACAATGGCTCGACTTATGCCGTAATCCTTCACGCTCAGAAATCTATTAAGCGCACTGTGAACCGTGTAATCCTTACCGGACTTGACTTCTACCGGCAGCGGACTCAAATGCTGATAGTCGTTAAGCAGGAAATCAACTTCGCCAACTTTCCGATTATCGTAATAATACAACCGATGTCCGTGCGCCACCAACTCCTGCGCCACCACATTCTCATAAAGCGAACCCAAATTGACGCTTGCCACATCACTCAACACCGGAGTAACACTTTTCTACCTGCCTTGCTCCCTCCACAAGCAGAACCTTGTCGGAATCTGAAGCCAAATGGCTGACTATAAAGTGTCTGATTTTGCGGTATAGCATTATTTCTCGGCTTTAATATCCACAAAAATACACTTTTCAAACTTTTTTAGCAAGATTTTTTACACTTTTCAAACTTTTTCAAACCCCAAAACTACACTTTTCAAACTTTTTATATTGGAAGCGACTATGTTTTTTGGAGATTCCTAATCAGCAATTATCCAGTCTGACAGTGTACGTGTCGCACTTGAAAAATTTGCCCCGATTTTCACGACCTTTCTTCCATCGGCTTTGAATGGCAGCATATACGCTTTACTTTCGATTTGTTCGATAGCTTCTTGCGCTGATTTGTCTATTTTGAATTCCAATATGTAGATATATTCGGCAGTCTGAATGAGCAAATCTATTCTGCCCGATGATATCATATACTCTATGTGAGTATACAGCCCCATAAGCTTCGCAAGAATGTAAACCACATCCTGATAATGTTGCTCCAAATTGATAAGGTTGAAAGAATCGTAAGGAAAGTCTGCAAAAAAACTTTGAAGTCGCAACATGAATCGCTCTATATGGCCGGAACGAACATCATTGATAAACTCGCGTACGGAGAACTCCGATTCTTCCTGCCCGTCACCGGAATATGCGTTAAGGAGACCTTCGTAAAATCCCCGCTCCACTTCAAGGTTCGGAAATCCAAGAGTTACCATATCAAACTCAGGATCATAATATTTGATTGTAAGATATCCACTTTGATAGAGCACTGAGGCATGGTTTCTAAGATCAAACGACACGTCGTAAAGTGACCTGACGCTTACATCCAACTTGTCGAGCTTGCGAAGTGGAATCACACCTCGTTTCACCATTTTCATAAGGAATGACGGTGTGCCGGTGCGAAACCAATAGTCGTTTATACGTTTCTCCGATAAGGCGTTAAGTAAGCTAAAGGGGTTGTATATGTCCGGGCAATTCTCCTCCACAAAATGATAGCCGTCATAATTTCTTTTGAGTTTATCGTAAACCTCTTCAACGCTCAGGCCTCTCGTTTTTGCAAAATCTCTGACACCCATATCGAGGCTTTGATGAAGCTCTTCGTCAGTAACACCGCATATGCCGGCAAACTGCTCGCTCATGGAGATATCCCTCAGATTGTTCATATCACTGAATATGCTCAGATGACCGAACCTTGTGACTCCTGTGAGCATGGAAAACCTGATATATTGATCCTGAGCCTTAAGGTTGCCATATATACCGCGGAGAGTCTCGCGAATTCTATTCTGCAACTCTTCATCGTCAACTGTTTCAAGCAACGACTTATCGTATTCGTCTACAAGTATCACAACTTTGCGTCCTGTCATTTCATATGCAGACCTTATGATATTGCCGAATCTCGGCCCGAATGAATCTGGCGACAAGGGTTCGATGTCATAAATGCGCTCAAAGCCATGCAACAAAGCATCAATTTGGTTGGTGAAATCATCATACGAACTGTAACTGCTACCGCTGAAATCAAACCGCAGCACAGGATGCGACTCCCAATCATGCTCATGCCGAGATATTGCAAGGCCCTCAAACAAGACTCGCTCTCCCTTGAAATATGATTCGATAGTGGAAAGTAACAAAGACTTGCCAAAACGTCTCGGGCGACTCAAAAACACATGTTTTGCCTCTGTAACAAGCTGATATACATATTCTGTCTTATCTACGTAAACAAACCCTCTCTCACGAATTTCTGAGAAAGTCTGCATTCCGATAGGATATTTAAGATTGTCCATAGGCTGAAGATATCAAGGTTTTCTCGGCTTTACAGGTCGCGCACAAAGATGCACATATACTTTGTACTCAACATATAGTATCCACAAAAATACACTTTTCAAACTTTTTTAGCAAGATTTTTTACACTTTTCAAACTTTTTCGGACTATATCCAGGCGTTCTGGCGCTCTTTCACGGCGAGCGAGTCTCCAAGCATCTTTATGAACTCCATCATCGATTTCTTGCGATAGGCATCCTTGAGCACGTGCACACACCCCGACATCTCGTTGTTGGGCACATCAATTGGAATTGCCACCACCTCACGTTTGTTGTGAGTGGTCGCCTCTGCCAATATCGAGACCATATTACTGTTGCGCAACAATTCGAGCAATATATTGACCTCGTTGAGTTCTATCTTGATGTTGAGCTTGGTGTATGGAGTCACAAGTTCTTCCAATGCGTTGCGCGCCTGAAGTCCCTTGGAGGGAAGTGCAAGATCGTATCTCTCCAACTCCTGCAGAGACACATGCTTCATGCCGGCAAGCGGATGCCCTTTGCCCACCACCGCCGAGAGGTAATTCTGAAACAATATATGAGACTCTATCCCCTCTATCTCCTTCGAGGGCTTGAAAGCGAGCACGAAATCGACAGTCCGCTCCTTGAGAGCCTCCATCAGCTCACCCATAGGCTTATAAAGCACATTAAGCTTGATCTTTGGATACGACTTCATAAACGTGCTTATCGTTTCAGTCAATATCGGGCTGAACGAATAAGTCACACCTATGTTGAGCGTGCCGGTGCTAAGTCTGTTGAGATCATTGATGCGCTCCTTGCAAAGTTCAGCATCATAAATTGCACTCTTTGCACTGTCGAGTATCGTCTTTCCCGCTTCGGTGAGCGCCACATTATGGCTGCTGCGCATCAGCAACTGCTCCCCCAGCTCATCCTCAAGCTGCTTGATTTGCTGCGACAGCGTGCTCTGTGTAACACACATCGCACGAGCTGCCTCCGAGAAGTTTAGCGTCTCTGTCACCTTAACGAAATATCTCAGTTGTCGTAGTTCCATATATTATAAACGACTGAAAAACCGGTTTTATTTATGCTCCCAATTAAACTAATCTACGAAAATTAAAATGACTCATTACTTACCGGGTGGCCTGAAATGATATGCGTTTAAGCATAAATATCGGCGTAACGGCTCCAATCACCATGCAGAGCAGTATGCTCACACAAGTCATGCCATTATAGCAGAAGAGATACATGCCGCGCATGAATGATTCCTCTCCTGAAGAAAACATGCACTCTGCCATTGCGGCAAATGTCTTGTAGGCGTATATGCCGGGTATCATGGGGAGCAAAGATGGAAACAGGTATGTCTCCGCAGGTATCTTAGATAGCGATGACGCCAACACTGCCGTGATGCCTATGGCGAATGAGGCCATCAATGTAGCCGGCAAAATATGCAACGCCACCCCCGGCGACATAAGCAGATAGCGCAACGAATGGCCAATGGCCGCTATGACGGCACAATAGGCGAAGGCTCGGCGCGGTGGCCTGCTTATAGCCGCAAAACCTATGGCCGCTATCGCTGAAAACAATGCATCCTGCAATATTTGCAATATCATGATTACTATATTTTAAGTAGGTGTTCAATTTAATTTTATATTTTATTTGCTTGACTTTTTGAGATGATTTGCCAATCAGAAGAAAGCGCATAGCGGGCTATGTAATTGATGATGATTGGTAAAGCATCCAAAAAGACAAGTAAAGAAAATATAAAAAGAAAAAACATTTGCTTAAAATTAAATTGAACACCTACTTATAATTGACCTATTCTTTCAGAACATACTCGCCTTCATAAGCCACATGCCGGCACACAACCCCACCGACAGGCTGCACGTAAGTATCAACGCATCGGCAAACCGTGCGAACGCACACAAGTAGTGACGGTAAAGCATGTCGCTGAATGAATTGAGAAACGGTATTCCGGGCACAAGATACAACACACTCGTGCCCAATGCCACATCGGGTGTAGTGCCGATGGAGAAGAGCATGTCGGTGGCACCTACCACTGATGACACGAATGCACAAGCCATGAATACGACTCGAATATCCATCTTATGCGAAAGCAACAACATCTTCATATAATACCCGGCCAGCGTTGCCACTCCCACCACAATCATCGCATACAGGTCACCGCCAAACAGGCGGCAGAACGATGCGTTGGCAAGCGACACCAGCAGCAACAGCAGCCATGCGCTCATGCCTCCGCCGGCACTGATACTTTCATATCTTTTCCTTGCCTCCGCATAACTCATCTTATGGTCGGCAATTTCCCAACTCAGTCGGCTCAGCTCAGTGTTCTGTGCAAAACTGATACCTGTATCAGGCACCTTGCTGATAGATGTCACCACCTCTCCGCTTATCTTATCGGTGACAGTCAAATGAATATGTCGCGGCATAACGGTCATCTCCGCATCCATGCCATAGGCTGCCGCTATACGCCTCACATTCTTGTCAAGTCTTATGCACGTGGCACCTGAAGCCATCAGCTGCGCACCATAATCTGCCAAAAACTTGCAGATATCGCGCGCGCCCACCCGCTCCTCATCACAGGTCTGCAATATCAGTGTCGCCATCATCTGAATTTCTAAAAGGATCCGGGTCGCCGGGTACAAAGAATTCTTCGCGCTCGCTGCCTACAGTTATGACATGATGTTTACCCTTGACCCGCGTGAATACCATGCGACACAACTGTACAATTAAAATTACGACAAACAGGCCTACAATACAGCCCCATGTTACAAAAGGTATTTCCATAAATCCAAATTTTAATGTTGTCTATACAACTTCTCTAATTACACTGCAAAATAACAAAGCAGAAAAGCCAAATCGAAACAAGATTAATGGAAATATCTAATAGCAACAACCGCCAACATCAATAGTAAACTATAACACCATGCATGATAATGAAGCACCAATAGTAATCCAACCCCATTAACTTAAAACGGGAACAGCAGTGGCAACGTGAGTATCATGATTATTCCCAGCGCGAGCTGCAACGGGAGTCCCACCTTAAGGTAGTCGGCAAATACATATTGCCCTGCCGGCATAACCAATGCGTTGGGCGGCGTGGAAAACGGCGAAGCGAAACAGAGGCTCGCCCCGAACGTCACTGCAAACAGAAATGGCAATGGATTCACTCCCAATACAAGTGCACTCTGCATGGCAATCGGCGCAAGCAAAACCGCAGTGGCAGTATTGCTGATAAAGAGTGTCATCACTGACGTGGTGAGATATATGCCGGCAAGCACTGCCATAGGACCCAAGCCACCGAGTCCGGTAACGAGTCCCGACGAAACCGCCGCCGATATGCCCGTCTTCTCAAGCGCAAACGACATAGGCATCATCGCCGCAATCAGCACCACACTCTCCCAGTTTATCTTGCGGTAAGCATCCTCCACATTACGGAAACACCCCGTAAGTATCATCAGCACTGAGGCCGCAAGCACCGACAGCACCGGTGGTATGAAGTCAAATACAAGCATAACCACCATAGCCGCCATTATCACACCGGCCACAGGGGCTTTATAGTCGAGAGTCACCTTCGCTGCCTCCGACAAGGGTTGACCAAGCACGACCCAAGCCCTCGAATTGCTGCCAAGATGGCCTATCGCCTTCCATGAGCCTTGCACAAGCAGCACATCGCCGGCACGAAGCTCCGTAGCTGCGATATCATCTGTGATATAATTATTGCGCCTACGCACTGCCAAAACATTGACCGCATAATCGCGACGCAAGTTCAGGTCGGCTATCGTCTTATGAATAATCGGCGAATTGGGCATGAGCACTATCTCCGCAATGCCAATGTCGTAAAACTCTATCGAGGCAGCTGCATCATCGTCGGCCTCGAAACCGATACCGGCCTCATCGGCAAATTTCTGCACATCACTCTCTCGCCCCTTCAGATACATGAAATCGCCGGCCTTGATCACAGTGTCAGGCCCCGGCGACTGCTGACGCACACGCTTCATCATGCCACGTGAGCCATCCTCCCTCACCTCGAGCACATCTATGCCCAAACGGCGACGAAGATTGAGCGAAGCTATCGTCTTCCCCACTATTGGAGACTCTGCACTCACAGGAAGCCTGTACAGGTCGCGCAAAAGCCCATACTCATCCACAAGTTCGGCCAAGCTCTTGGGCATGTTGCCATCCTTTTGGTCACGCTTTGCCTTACGGTCAAGAAACCATTTGCTGAGAGGTATCAACAACAATGTGCCGGCCGTAACGCAAATCAATCCGCCCGGCAGAAACGTAAAGAACGAGAGCGGTTCATGTCCGGCCTCCTCCCATACTTCCGCTATAACAAGGTTGGGAGGCGTGCCTATCAATGTCAACATACCACCCATGCTGCTCGCGAACGCAAGCGGCATAAGGAGCCGCGAAGTGGAGGCTCCGTTGATCGCAGCCATACTCACCACTATCGGCAGCATCAGCGCCACAGTACCGGTGTTGCTCACGAATGCACCAATCACCGCAGTGCCGGCTATCACGAGCAAGAACAGTCGCATAGGGCTGTTGCCCGACATCGTTATTAGCCTCGCCCCTATCATCTTGGCCAAGCCGGTATTGAATATGGCTCCCCCCACCACAAAAAGCCCCACCATCATAATCACAATGGAGTTGGAAAATCCCGACAATGCCTCTCCCGGAGTTATCACACCACCTATGGCAAGCACAAGCAACGCCACAAGCGCCACTATATCAGAACGGATCTTCCCCCAAACGAAAAATACGCTGGTGGCCAAAAGTGTCAGCAGAGTCAGAAGCATATCATGATTTTTTGCAAATATACAACTTTTTTCACAACACACCAATCCTGTGCAGCAATTGGTTACCTGATCACTATATCATCCTATTTACTATCCGGGCAGCAGGCCACCCCATTCAAACAAGATAATCATCAAACAGCTTACTTTTTGCTCATATTCCCAAAATGAAAACAATTTTTAAGAAATATTTTGCACTTTTCTTGTATTTTTAAATTATTTAACTAACTTTGCACCCATACTCGTCATTGCACATCTATCCGTGCTCTTTATCACGTATATTTTTGCAGACTTTAAACTTTCAGAATTCAAGCATTACTGCTGAATGTGGAAGCTCGCTTCCATAGATATCTTATTTTTTCACTAATTACTTTTACGCATGAATCTGAAGTACTTTTTGCTTTTGACAGCGTCTGCTTTGGCAATGCCGGCAGCTTCTTACGCTGAATCGTTCGGGTTTGAGAACCCGGGCATCACCTCCGACCCTCCCCAAGGTGAAGTAGGAACCCTGCAGCGCATTGCTCTGACCTATGACGGCCAACAGGGCGTGTTTGCCAACCCCTATCAGTACTCCATCACTGTTTGCCGTGAAGGTGAGGAGGAGAGCCTGATGGGCGCTACCGCCGACACCGACCCCAAGCAATGGAACATTCTGCAAATCTCTCTCGAACGCACGCTTCGCGAACCCGGCACCTACGTTATAACCCTTCCATACGGTTTCGTGCAAGACTGGGACTACGCCCCTCTCCCCGAATCAAAATGGATGTTTAAGGTGACCGGCAACGATGACAGCCGCATTGAATTTGAACCTTACGTAAACCATGGCGCAGACATCAGTCCCCGCCAAGGTGTATACAACAAGATCGGCGAGGATTTCCGACTTAATTTCGATTACGAGTCCATAGGTGTCAACAACGCCAAGATGATACGCATGATCGACGATGAGACAGGCGTGGTGTGCGGCACATTCAGCATAGATTACACTTTTACCGACGATGGTCTGGCCGTGTCGAATCAATTTGTGCTCAAGTCTGACCGCGAGGTCTCTGCTCCCGGATCGTACACTTTGCAATTTCCTGACGGCACTTTCTACCGTTCGTCAGACAATGAGGATATCGGTGCCTTCAATTTCCGCTATGTGGTGTCAGAACAAGGCCAGGTATATGCGCCCGACCCATCTTACAGCTTTGTATATCCTTCAAGCTCATCAGCCGTGCGTCAGTTGGAACGCCTCGTGGTGACATTCCCCGATTTTGAAACGGCACGCCCGTCGCTCAATGGCAACATCAAGGCTTTCGATGCCACAGGCAAGGAAGTCGGCACAGGAGTAGCCTTAGCCACAAAAGAGAAAATCGGCAAGAACCAGGTGCCGGTGATATTCAATCCTGCAATCACAGCAGAAGGAGAATACACCGTAATAATCAGTGAAGGCTCTATAATGGTAGGAGAAAACGGCGACACCAACAGCAAGATCACACTTGCATATAACGTAAATCCCAAGGCCTCAGACCCATCAGACCCCAATTCTCCATACGACAACCGAGGCGTGACCATTTATCCCGAACAAGGTTGCTACAAGTCACTCAACACATTCCTGCTCACGTTCGACTGCGACAAGACCGGCATAAACTTCTCCAACATGATAAAGGTCTACAACGACGAGACCGGAGAGGTGGCAGGCACTTGCGGCATTGACTACGGAGCCAAATTCGGCAAGGAGGTGACAGCAGACGTGCTACCATATATGAACAAGCCGGGAACATACACGATTGTATTCCCGCAAGGCACTTTCTACGACTATGGCAAGGAAGATGAGCCGGAAATGCCCATCTATAAGTTCCGCTATGTCATAGCCCCCAACGGAGAGGTTGTGAATCCGGTTTCGGAGACAGTGCTTGCCAACCCGGCCTCGGGCTCTGAGTTGACATCGCTCAAGTCGATAGACATCTCTTTCCCCGAGTTCTCGAAGATAGAACGCAGCCACGTGGTTGACCAGCTAAATATCGAAATAAAGGTGGTTGACAAGAATGGCGAAACTGTGTCAGAAGGAATATTGGACCAGACTCAGGCCGGTTTGTCTCCCAACTCCATGAAGGTTAATTTCGACCCCGAAGTTATAGCGGGTGGCGACTACGACATCTTGTTCGCACGCCGTGTATTTATCCTCGGCGAAGATAACGAACGCCGATTCAACGAGGACTTCTCTCTTCGTTACTCAATCAAGTCTTCAGGCGTCGACTCTGTGGTGACAGACAATGAGGCAGCACCGACAATCTACACCCTCTCTGGTGCAAGGGCTACCGAAACCGACCGACCCGGCGTATACATCATAATTGACAGCCAAGGTAAAGCCACCAAACTCGTGCGTTGACGCAAACAAAATATAAGGCCTTAGAGCCACTCTGATAAAACAGCCTCCGGCGACATCCACAATGTCATAACACTACGACATGTGGGCGTCTTCGGAGGTTTTTCTTTGCCGCAGGGCCGCCAACCCGAGAAGCATACAGGTCATAAGGCAACCTATGCCGGCCATAAAGATCACCCTGAGCGATGTGGCATCGGCAAGCAGCCCCCAACCGGCGGAAGCCAATGCTCCTCCCGCTGCCAACGCTATCGAGATTATCGAGAATATACGGGCATAATCGCGCTGTCCGAACACCTTGCGCGTCAACATGGCTGTCTGCACCGTCACCCCCGCATAAGCCCAGCCAAACAGGAACGCTCCGGCAAGTATACCCCACAACTCTGCATCCATCAGCAGCAACGATGCCAAGCCCGATGCACCGGCCATAGTGGTAATCAGCAACCCGACCTTGCAATTGCGGTCGTTCACCCATCCCAACACCAACTTGCCGATAGTGACTCCGGCCATAACAACCGCCGCCGCAAGCGACGCCTGCTCCAACGTGAATGATTGTCCTGTCACAAATCCCGGTATAAACAGATTGAGAGTCGACGTGCCCATCATGATGAATGCGAACAGCATAAGCCCATAAAACACCGGCATCCTGACTGCCTTGCCAAACATCACGCCGGCCATCTCTACAGACGGTTTATCCGCCTCTCCCCTTTTCTTCTCCGAATCAACATCCGAGGCTCCATAAGGCATAAGTCCCTTATCCTGCGGACGGTCGCGAAGCAGCAATCCGAGCAGTGGAGTGACGACAGCAAGTATGACCACCCCAAAAG
>CAJUIJ010000003.1 GCA_910586175.1 uncultured Muribaculaceae bacterium
GGCATTGCGGCAGATGCCGCTTAGCCTATGAATTATTTTTTAACGAACTATTGTTTTTACATTTACCACAATTCTCTTTTTCGCGGACTTTACAAGGTCGCACACAAACTTATATGCGTCGAATATCTGTCCGTTGAAGAAGATGCCCTCTACCGGAGGAAGAGACGCTTTGACGAAGAAATCTACTTTGTCAGTGAGTTCATTAAGTCGGTGGTCATGCTCGGATAGACGGTGGTCAATCCGCGACTCCATGTATAGAAGACGCTGATTCACGCTGTATCCCCGAAGCAGATATTCCTTCAACACCTTATTTGCCCATTGGCGAAACTGCGTACCTCTCAGGGACTTAACTCTGTATCCAACGGATATTATTACGTCAAGACTATAATATTTAGTGCGATAGCGTTTGCCGTCTGAGGCAGTTGTCAAGTATTCCTTGACAACTGAATTGCGCTGTAATTCGCCTTCTTTGAATATATTATTGATATGAAGGCTGATATTTTGCTTAGTTGATTGAAACAAATCAACCATCTGAGCTTGATTAAGCCATACAGTCTCATTCTCTACCCTAACATCTAATGATAGAGTAGAGTCCGGTTGATATAGGATGATTTCATCGCCTCCCGAAGAATATTCTTCAGGCATGGAATCTATATTTTTGTTTTTGTTGTCGTTCATGTTTGGTATCAATGAGATTGCAAAATTACGAAAAATAATCGGTATTTCAGCCGATTACGCTGCGATACCGATTATGATGTTCGCCCGACATGGGCATAAACTTGATAGGCGTATGCTCGTGGGTAAGACAGCAAGAGAAGTCAAAGCCCGATAGCTATTCGGAACGAGTGGCGTAAATCAAGCAGGTATAAGTGTGAAAGATTATGTTCTTAATCGGGGGAGGTCTCACGGACGCAGTGGCGACTAAATTACTCAAAACTGCGGAGTAGAGCTTGCCGTGAGAAGTCAGCCGAGGTCATAGTACCGAATCACGCACTCCGGATTGCTGACGCTCAGGGTTACCGAGTTCGCCGCCCTATATGTGCGGTGATTAAAAAATATAATAGACCTGTCACTTATTTTGAGTGGCAGGTCTCTCGTATTTTTGTCTGTGAGATTGATCTTAGCCAATTTTCGCTATCATTTCTCTGCAAATTGTGTAGGGATTTTTTACATTTCCTTTTTTTGTACAGTAATACTGATATTGCCCCGTGACAATCGCTGGATGCACCCTTCTTTCTCGCGCAATCCGCTGAAGTTGTCTTGCGGATGCGTAGGGATTAAATATGGATGCAAATTCATATTCGGGATATTCGTGCGACCATATAGCATTTGTAGCATAGTTATTAGCTTCCTTTTCTTTTTGACTATCTTGCATGATTCGGTGGTCAACATCTATATATTCATCGTCACTATCTTTTTCAAGATGTAAGTATATGTGACCTAATTCGTGCATTATAGTAAATGCAAAATTGTCAAGGCGATTCATTCGCATTGTAACAACAATGGTCGGATTGCTCCCTGACCAAAAAGAATACCCATCAACAGGAACCTTATCAAGTCGTTTTTCTTCGGTCAAGAATTTAATCCCATATTTATTTAGCAAAGTTCTGGTTTTAGTCACTACATCTACATTGTGTCTAAATACGACATTTAAATCATCGATAAGAAGCGGGATAGAAGCGGGATTAAATGATGACGTTAAACTCTCAACATTGCTCATATGCCGAACAATTATCATCCACGAATTCAGATTTGACAGGTCGGTTTGAACCTTATCTGATTTCTTGAAGTTGGTATTAGCTGATTTTAGTCTTACGGCCAATTCATCAACAGTAGATATCCCCAAAGCGGCCATAACCTTCTGCATATTTTCCTCGAAGTCAATTCCAAATTCAAGTTTTCGCTTAAGAGCACCCATATTGGCGTGACTACGCAAGAAATTCCATATCGCAATGGATTTAGTTCTTGCCATTACTTCATCTTGTACGCGTTTCTGCGAAATATCATGAATATTTTGGAGAGTAAGCCAATCCTGAGCTTTCATGCTTCCCGGCAAGGCAGCCTCTAACAGAATAGCTATTTCAACTGTAATGTCCTTGTTACCATTCAATATGCCGTTAATCATCGGCGCTGATTTGCCGAGCGCTGCTGCCAACTCCCTTTGAGAAAGGCCGTGCTCTTCAATCTCACCTTTTAATATTATGCCGGGATGGGGAGGAAGAGAGTAGTCTTGTCTGTTAACGGTATTCATGTCACTCGATGTGTAGTTTTAAACGATGATGCAAAATTAGTTATTTATTTTGAAACTACAAAGTCTAAAATTGATAACCTGTCGGTTTATATTCTTTTGAAAATATTTCACAAAACACTTGACTTTCCCAAAACGATGTATTAACTTTGCAGTCGTAATTGACTTCCAAAACTATTTATCTTATGAATACCGGATAACAACAAAAAACGGCGAGA
Organism: uncultured Muribaculaceae bacterium; assembly: GCA_910586175.1. Taxonomy (GTDB): domain Bacteria; phylum Bacteroidota; class Bacteroidia; order Bacteroidales; family Muribaculaceae; genus Lepagella. The sequence goes on from CAJUIJ010000003.1 coordinate 2,467, forward strand.
GCGGCATAGACGCAACCATGCCGCTCTGAAGATTAAGTTGCCCACGGTCTACGGCGAACTTCCACATTACATCGTATGACCATGTTTAATCTTGCAAAGATAATCTTTGTCTGCCATAATCACAAAATCGTTGCGACTTTTAACATAAACTTTAACAAATATTGCTTATGGCAGAAATTTTACCACTATTCAATTCTGATACTTCATGCGAAGATGAAGGGCTGCATCATGTTTCAAAGCCCAAAAAGCCGAGAACAAATAGGACAGCAGATTTTCATTTGAAAAAGATGGATATTCTTACTGGTCTTACCTACACTGAGGGTAATTGCGGTGTGCCTATAATTATGGCATCCGAAATAGAAGCGATTCCCACTTCGATGATTGCTTTCAGCAAAGCTGTATCATCTAAAAACTTCAACCAAATTGTTCATTTCTACGAAGCGGACCGCTCATTTGCCCGTATAATGCATAATCCCCAGAAGTATGCAGAAATACTTGCCAGATTTGAGTATGTCATATCTCCCGACTTTTCCCAGCACCTCGATATGCCACCATTCCTGTGTATGCAGAACTCTTGGTGGAACAACGCTTTTGGTGCGTATTGGCAGTCATTGGGAATTAATGTAATTCCCAAAGTGTCGTGTCCCGCCCGGACAGCTATGAATATGCCTTCATTGGTATACCAAAACGTAGTGTCGTCGCAATCAATTGCACCGCCATAAAAGGAAACCCCATGTCACGGTATTTTTGGATGAAAGGATATGACGCGGCACTCAAAGCTCTTGACCCCAAACTGGTGATTCGCTATGGCGACAGAATGCCCAATGAAGACGTTAGTCGTTCCATCTATTTTGAAAATGAAAATCTTAATCGATTGAGAAATGGGCGCTAATGGAAGTTTTGCTTCCGGTTCGACGAACTCAGAACTCGGAAGAAATTATAAAACAATCGGAACGGTGGGAAGTATTCAGGTTGTGACACCAAAGAATCCCAAGGCTGGCGTTAAATTGCCGGAAGAAAGCCATACGCCAAACAGAGTGTATGCAACATTCTATAAGGATGGACACGATGTGAAAGCAATTGCAAAATATGGGCCGGACGGAAAAAAGATATGGGAGATGCACACAATAGACCATAAAAATCTTGGTCCGCATTACCATGACTGGAAAGATGGCAGACCCGTGAGTGACAAACCTCTCACTAAAGAAATGTGGGATATACTAAACAACGTAAGAAATTATAAGTAATAAGATGGTACCCGAAAAAGACTTCCCATACATTGGGAAAAATCTAATGGGAATTCGCTTCAATGCGATGTATCCCCCAAATGAGCAAAGGTATGGAACCACATATGGTGGTTATCCGAATAATGCTCGTCAAGTTCTATTTTACGACTTTGCCGTGCAAGGTTATGATGTGGAATTCAAGTATGAAGGTGCTGTCTATCACCTCCTGTTTGAACCTGACCACTCAGCTTTGTGTGACGATAAATATTCCAGTGAGATTGAATCTTTCTCAAATCCGATGGAGTTAATAAACAACCTTCGTATTAAGGGACATCGCTTAATTGATATTATCGATAACCTTGAGGATGTTGAGCCGGAATAGTTACCCAACGCCGCCTTTGGCGGCAAAATTTTTTAGTAAAATGAGCTGGCAACTCTATATCACATAGGGGTGTCAGCTCTGTTTACGACTATGGCGTTGGTCGTTATTTCGGGTCAATGTTAATTTCCGGTTGAAGGGTTAAAAATTTTTCAATGGAATTACGATTGGTGAAACGGAAAGGCGATTTCCTAATCACAGGTGTTAACTTATTTGTATGTATTTAAAAGTCAAGTAATCCATGTTTCGATTGACCGAACGGCCTCCCTCGATTCGAAGTGTTCGGAATTTCCGAACAGTTGCCTCTTTGTTTAATTCATTGGAAGCAAATATGTTTTTGATGTGTTCGCTGACATTTGCCTTGCCGGAAGCAAACGTTCCATAAGAAGTTGATGCACCATATGCCAATAAAAAGGGAGTTGTGTGAAATAAGGGCCTGACAAACTGGGTGAAGTTGGTTGTGCACGATTGACTGCCGCAACAATACACCGGTAGCCGTTGTTATGTAAGTACCCGGTCAGTTTAGGTCAGATTAAAAGCATACAATGCTGCACACGCAGGGATGTCCGCTTTTGAATCTGCTCTTCAGTCACAGAGTGGCATCTATGCTCCATCAGGGCGAATCCAAATTCATCCACCATATCGAATCATTATCATATGCTTTTAACCTGACAGGGTGCTTATAATTTATGGATGATATACTCATAATATGCGGATTGATTCTGCTGAACGGCATTTTTTCAATGTCGGAGGTTGCACTTATCTCCGCCCGAAAGTCGAAATTGTCGACCGATGCGAAGAGGGGAAACAAAAGCGCGGCGGTCGCGCTCGCGTTGTCGGAAGAGCCCGAGCGATTTCTTTCTACCGTGCAGATCGGCATTACACTCATCGGGATTCTGACCGGACTTTTTTCGGGAGCTACCATCGCCAATGATGTCGGAATGATGCTCATAGCATGGGGTGTCGAACCCTCCATGGCAATTGTGTTGTCAAAAGCGCTGATTGTCACTGTTGTAACTTATCTTTCAATTGTGGTTGGTGAACTTGTTCCAAAGAAAATAGGAATGAACATGGCAGATAGGATAGCCACGCTTGTTGCTCCGACAATGAAATTGCTCTCTATAATCACATACCCATTGGTGTGGGTTCTGTCAGTATCCACAGCAGGAATATCCAAGCTTTTAAGAATTGACAAGAAAGCCTCTGTTGTCACCGAAGAGGAAATAAAGACTCTTATCAAGGAAGGTGCGGAAGGTGGCGAGGTAAAGGAGGTGGAACAGGACATTATGGAACGTGCCCTTGTGCTCGGTGACCTGAGAGTGGAGTCGATAATGACGGTTCGTGGAGATGTGGCGACTCTGTCGGTAAACATGACTGCCGATGATGTCATGCACCTGATTTCTCAGGAACTCCATTCATCATATCCGGTATATGACTCCACAAAGTCTGAGATTATTGGCATTGTGTCATTAAAACAACTTATACTGTCGCTTAACGGTGATAATTTCAATCTCGGTGACATTGTTGCTGCGGGGCTTTATGTGCCTGAGAACATGAGTGTCTATGACACGCTCGACATGTTCAAGGCAAGGAAAGTTCATTCGGCTCTTGTCTGTGATGAATACGGCGCATTCTGCGGGGTGGTGACTTTGCGTGACATCCTTGACGGACTGGTAGGTAATTGTCCGGATGAAGTCGAAGAACCGATGATTGTGAAACGCGACTCCAAGGAAGAATGGCTGATCGACGGCAAATGCACCGTGTATGATTTCCTGTCGCATTTTGACAAAGAGGATTTGTATATGCCTCAATCATATACTACAGTTGGAGGCATGATAATGAATAATCTTCACAGGATTGCCACAGTTGGAGATATAATCGTATGGAATGGATTACGCATTGAAGTGATTGATATGGACAATACAAGGGTTGACAAAGTTGCCGTATCTTTGGAAACTTTATAACATTATGGCAAAGCGCACGCAATACTCCTACATGCATACCGGTCTTTCAAGATTGACGATATATTGTTTAGTCACAGCCTATTGAAATGGTGTTGGCGGGAACTTGGTGTTTTATTGTTGCGCCATATGCTGCAAGGTCCGGTTATGTCCTTCAAGATGATAATCAAGAGAATGAAGTTATTTAAACAACCTCGACAGCAAAAATAGAACAAAAAAATGTTAATTAATTTGGATAAGTCAGTTAAAAGCATTAACTTTGCAATCGCAAAAGCCCATAGCGGGCTTAGCAGATAAAACAATAGAATTGCTGTCGTGCATACCGGCCCTGCTAAGGGGTAAGCCAAGAGAGAGCCGCGAGGCGAATCGGTAAGCGACAAAACACCAGGAGAGGTGGGTGAGTGGCTGAAACCACCAGTTTGCTAAACTGACGTAGGAGCAATCCTACCACGAGTTCGAATCTCGTCCTCTCCGCATAGTTAAGCCTAATAAACTGTAAAGCAGTTTGTTGGGCTTTATTTGTATAAAACAGGTCGGACAAATTTCGGACACTGTTTTTAGATACCCCTAATTTTTCATATTTTTTTGTAATTTTGCATGTTGAAGCATTGTAGTTTGTTTCATGGCAGTCCTCAAACATTAATAATTGTAACATCATATTTTCACAATATATGGCAAACCACGAACTCAGCGAGCAAGAAATAGTGCGTCGCAACAGTATGAATTCGCTGCGCGATAGGGGTATTGACCCGTATCCGGCAGCTGAATATCCCGTAACCGGCCACACCGTCGAAATCAAGGCAAACTTCAAGGATGGCGAGGAACCTCTGCGCGAGGTGAGCATCGCCGGCCGTGTCATGAGCCGCCGTATCATGGGCAAGGCTTCATTTATGGAGCTGCAGGATGCCGATGGACGCATACAGGTGTATGTGAGCCGCGATGACCTCTGTCCAGGCGAAGATAAGGACCTCTATAACGTAGTTTTCAAAAAGCTTCTCGACATAGGTGATTTCGTGGGCATAAAGGGCTTCGTGTTTCGCACACAGATGGGTGAGATTACAGTCCATGCCAAGGAGCTGACGGTGCTATCCAAGTCGCTGCGTCCACTCCCCATTGTCAAGATGAAAGATGGCAAGGCCTACGATGCGTTTACCGATCCGGAGCTCCGTTATCGTCAGCGCTATGTGGATCTCGTGGTGAACCCCGGCGTGCGTGATATCTTCATGAAGCGCACCCGTATGTTCAACTCCATGCGTGAGTATTTCAATTCGCACGGTTACCTGGAGGTTGACACTCCGATACTCCAGGCCATACCCGGAGGTGCGGCTGCACGTCCGTTTATCACACATCATAATGCGCTCGACATACCCCTCTATCTCCGTATCGCCAATGAGCTTTACCTCAAGCGTCTGATAGTGGGTGGCTTCGAGGGAGTGTATGAGTTCTCGCGCAACTTCCGCAACGAAGGCATGGACCGTACGCACAACCCTGAATTCACCTGCATGGAGATATATGTCAGCTATAAAGACTATAACTGGATGATGCGCTTCACAGAGCAGATGCTCGAGAAGATAGCCATGGATGTGAACGGCACCACCAAAGTGAAGGTGGGCGACAATGAGATTGACTTCAAGGCTCCCTATCCCCGCATCACCATGCGCGACGCGATACTCGACAAGACCGGTTTCGATATAGATGGCAAGAGCGAGGATGAACTCCGTGCATTCTGCAAGCAGGCTGGCATAGAGACAGATCCGAGCATGGGTAAGGGCAAGCTTATCGATGAGATATTCGGCGAGAAATGCGAGGGCACCTATATCCAACCGACATTTATCATCGATTATCCTATAGAGATGTCTCCGCTCACTAAGCGTCACCGCAATAATCCGGAGCTTACGGAGCGTTTCGAGCTTATGGTAAATGGCAAGGAGCTTGCCAATGCCTATTCAGAGCTCAACGACCCGATTGACCAGTACGAACGCTTCGTGGAGCAGATGCGACTCGCCGACAAGGGAGATGATGAGGCAATGATTATCGATGCGGACTTCATCCGTGCGCTCGAATATGGCATGCCCCCCACATCGGGCATGGGCATAGGTATGGACCGTCTTGCCATGCTCCTTACGGGTCAGTCCACAATTCAGGAAGTGCTCCTCTTCCCTCAGATGCGTCCGGAGAAGAAGCAGGTGAAGGAGGAAGAACAGGAAAATGAAAATATAGAGAAATGACCGGTGAAATCACCAATATGGGCAAGATCGCAGTGATAGGAAGCGGCAGCTGGGCCACGGCGTTGGCCAAGCTGCTGCTGCGCAATTGCGACCGTATCGGATGGTTCGTGCACCGTCAGGACCGTATTGACGACTTCTTGCGCGATGGCCATAACCCCGGTTATCTCACCGATGTGGCCTTTGACACTTCGCGCATAGAGTTTACCGCCGATATCAACACTGCCTGCGAGAACGCTGACACGCTGCTCTTCGTAGTGCCGTCGCCATATTTCAAGGGCACGGTTGACAACATCACCACCAACATATCCGACAAGAACATTGTCTCAGCCGTCAAGGGTATAGTGCCCGGCACCAACATGATAGTCTCCGACTTCATGGAGAGCAAGTTCGGATGCCGCCGCGAGAATATGCTCGTGATAGGTGGTCCCTGTCACGCGGAGGAGGTGGCTCTCGAACGCTTGAGCTATCTCACCATAGGTTGTATGGATTCAGCGAAGGCAGAGTCGTTTGCAGCCAAGCTCAACGGGCCGAAACTGCGCACCATAATCTCAGAAGATGTCAACGGCATAGAATATGCAGCGGTGCTTAAGAATGTCTATGCCATAATGGCAGGCATACTTAGCGGGATGAAAGCCGGCGACAACTTCCTCGCCATGATGGTTAGCAATGCCATACGCGAGATGCAGCGCTTCGTCAATGCAGTCTCACCGATGCCCGACCGCGACATATGCCGTTCCGCATATCTTGGAGATTTGCTTGTGACAGCCTACAGCCGCTTCTCGCGCAACCATAACTTCGGCTCCATGATCGGCAAGGGCTACAGTGTCAAGGCTGCCATGATGGAGATGGACATGGTGGCCGAGGGATACTTCGGCACTGACTGCATATACCGTATCAACGCCGGTGGCCCCAAAGTGGAGATGCCGATACTTGAGTGCGTGTACCGCATACTCTATCAGGGGAGGAATCCTCGCAAGGCTGTCGAGGCCTTGGCTCCCTCCTTTTCTTGAAAATCGGCGACCTTAGGGTCTTTAAGGTCTTTAGGGTCTTTAGGGTCTTTAAGGTCTTTAGGGTCTTTAAGGTCTTTAAGGTCTTTCGCGACTTTAACTTGGCTTAACAAACAGAATTCACCGCAGTGCGGTTATTATTAGAGTGGCAGCTTAAAAGAGTGCCACTTGATTTCAGATAAAAATTACCAAAAATAGATAACCCAATGAAAGCCTTAGAACTTCAGATTGACAAAGCTCTCTATTTCGCAGAGAAGCAATTCAACGACAACCTCGATGCAGCGCGAGCTGCCATCGCTACCCTTGAGGAGGGCACCGGCGCCGGTAACGACTTCCTCGGCTGGGTGAAGCTCCCCGGAGAGATTACCGAAGAGCTTATGGACCGTATCAACGCCACGGCAAAGCGTTTGCAGGAAAACTGCGACTATGTGGTGTGCGTGGGCATCGGTGGCTCATATCTCGGCGCAAAGGCTGTCAACACAGCACTCGCTGACAACTTCGAATATTACTATGCTCCCAATCCCAAGGAGCCCAAGGTGCTCTATGCCGGCCAGAACATCGGCGAGGAGTATACCGCAGAACTTGAGAAACTCCTCACCGGCAAGAAATTCGGTATCATCGTAATCTCCAAGTCAGGCACAACCACTGAGCCGGCTATTGCTTTCCGCATCCTCAAGGAGCTGCTGGAGAAGCAGGCTGGCAAGGAAGCTGCCAAAGACCTTATCGTGGCCATCACCGATGCGCAGAAAGGTGCGCTTCGCACTCTCGCCACACAGGAAGGTTATGAGACTTACGTGATTCCCGACAACGTGGGTGGTCGCTTCTCAGTGCTCACTCCGGTTGGCCTTCTTCCCATCGCAGTGGCAGGCCATGACATCAAGAAACTCGTGGCAGGTGCCGTAGAGATGGAAAAGGAGACACTCCACGATTCTGACAGCAATATCGCAGAGGTATATGCACGCATGCGTAACGCTCTCTACCAGAGTGGCAAGAAAGTGGAGATTCTCGCAAACTTCGACCCGAAGCTCCATTATTTCGGCGAATGGTGGAAGCAGCTCTATGGCGAGTCTGAGGGTAAGGACCAGAAGGGTATCTTCCCCGCAGCTGTAGACTTCACGACCGACCTCCACTCCATGGGACAGTGGATTCAGGAGGGTGAGCGTACTATCTTCGAGACAGTAATCTCAGTGGCCGAACCGGCAGTGGAACGTCGCGTGCCTTCTGACGAGGCTAATCTTGACGGTCTGAACTATCTCGCTGGCAAGCGTATCGACGAGGTCAACAAGATGGCTGAACTCGGCACTCAGATGGCTCACGTGGATGGCGGCGTGCCCAACATGCGTCTTGTCATCAAGACCCTTGATGAGCACACTCTCGGAGCACTCATCTACTTCTTCGAGAAAGCTTGCGGCATCAGCGGCTACATGCTCGGTGTGAACCCCTTCAACCAGCCGGGTGTGGAGGCGTACAAGAAGAATATGTTCAAGCTCCTCAAGAAACCGGGATATTGTTAATTAATAGTTAATAATGAATAATGAATAATTTGGATTCGGAATAATTAATAATTAGGAATTCTTTGTTTATTGCTCATTATTCATTATTCATTATATCTCTTTTGGCGCCTTGGTTTGCGTCAACAATATTAAAAGCAGGGATGCACTTTCGGGTGTGTCCCTGCTTGCTTATTGTATTACTGATAAAGTGAAATTGAGGAGGTTGTGATTGTAAAACCTGGTGCAATAATTATAATAGAGGTAACATAATTGCAAATTTCCATTGAAATGTAACATAATTGTAACTGACTTATTATAGCGGTTTTGTAAATTTGCAGAAGAACGGGAAAATCAGTAGTCCGTCTCTGAAACAAGAAACTAATAACAATAACAACCGATATCATGACAAAAACTTCATTATGCACCCTGGCGATGCTGATGGCGACCTCGGTGGTATATGCCGAAGAAATCACCGTGCAGGGCACAGTCTTGTCAAAAGTCGACAGCGAGCCGCTGATTGGGGCGACAGTTCTTGATGCGTCGTCGAAGAAGGGCACCTCGACTGATGTGGATGGCAACTTCACCATGACAGTTGAAGAGGGAACACCTCTGACAGTAAGCTATGTGGGCTACGTGACCCAGACAGTTAAAGCTCAACCGGAGTTGAGGATACTTCTTGACGAGAACTCGTCAGTGCTCAACGAGGTAGTGGTGGTGGGTTACAGTACGCAGAAAAAGGCTGATGTGACCGGTGCCATAACAGCCGTGAATATGGATGACCTTGCGAAGCAGAACGAGAATAACCCGATGAAAGCCTTGCAGGGTAAGGTGCCGGGCATGAACATCACCGCCGACGGTAATCCGAGCGGTGCGTCTACAATACGCATCCGCGGTGTGGGCACCCTCAACAATAATGACCCCCTCTATATTATAGATGGGGTGCCGACCAAAGGAGGCATGCACGAGCTCAACCCCTCCGACATCGAGTCGATGCAGATACTTAAAGATGCTGCCTCCGCCTCCATCTATGGTAGCCGGGCGGCCAATGGCGTAATCATCATCACGACGAAGCGAGGCAAAAAACTCAACATCACCCTCGATGCGTCGCTGGCGGCGTCATTCTACAACAACCGCATGAAGGTGCTTAATGCCGAGCAGTATGGTCAAGCCATGTGGCAGGCTTACGTAAACTCATCGCAAGACCCCAACACCAACGCCTTGTGCTATCATTACAACTGGGGTTATGACGCAGCCGGCAATCCGGAACTTTACGGCGTGTCGATGAGCAAGTATCTTGATGCGGCCAACACCACACCCGCGAGCGATACCGACTGGTTTAAAGAGACCACGCGCACCGGCTTTATACAGAACTATAATCTATCGGTGAGTGGAAGCACAGAGAAGCTGGCAGCTTTCTTCTCTTTAGGTTATTACAAGAATTTAGGTATCATCAAAGATACAGATTTCGACCGTTTCTCCGCGAGGGTAAATACCGAATACAAGCCCTTTGGCGATATTCTGTCGATAGGTGAGCATGTCACGATCAACCGCACCACAGAGGTTGCATCGCCCGGAGGTTTCCTTCAGAACGTGCTTCAGGCTAATCCGTCGCTTCCGGTATATACGGTTGATGGGGAGTTTGCCGGTCCGGTGGGAGGCTATCCTGACCGCGAGAACCCGGTGGCGAGACTTAAGCGTAATGCCGACAACCGTTACACATATTGGCGCACATTTGGCGATGTGTATGTAAATGTCGCACCCTTCAAGGGTTTTAACGTGCGCACTACATTCGGTCTCGACTACTCGCAGAAACAGCAGCGCATCTTCACATATCCGATTACCGAAGGCACAGTGGCCAACGAGACAAACGGAGTGGAGGCCAAACAGGAGCACTGGACACGATGGATGTGGAACCTTGTGGCGAGCTACAACATAGATTGGGGCAAGAATCACTTTGATGTGCTTGCCGGTATAGAGCTCAACCGCGAGACGAGCTCATGGTTCTCGGCCTACAAGTCAGACTTCACGATACTCAACCCGGACTTCATGTGGCCTGATGCAGGTGTAGGCACTTCGCAGGCCTATGGCTCAGGAAGCGGATACTCGCTGGTGTCATTTTTCGGCAAGGCGAACTATTCGTTCTACAATCGTTATCTGCTCGGTGTGACGTTGCGACATGACGGTTCATCGCGCTTCGGCAAGAGCAACCGTTACGCCACATTCCCCTCCGTGTCGGCAGGTTGGCGCATCAACAACGAGCACTTTATGGAAGGGACCTCATCATGGCTCAACGACCTGAAACTCCGACTCTCGTGGGGACAGACCGGTAACCAGGAAATTTCCAACATAGCGCGTTACAGCATCTACGTGCCCAATTACGGAGTGAATGAGTCGGGCGGACAGTCATACGGCACGAGCTACGACATAACCGGTTCGAACGGTGGTTCAATACTTCCCTCCGGTTTCAAGCGTGATCAGATAGGCAACGACGACATCAAGTGGGAGACAACCACCCAATATAATGCCGGACTCGACTTCGGCTTCCTCAACCAGCGTCTCTATGGATCGTTCGACTGGTTCTATAAGAAGACCGACAACATACTTGTGCTTATGGCCGGTATCGGTGCCATGGGCGAAGGCTCATCGCAATGGATTAATGCCGGTGCCATGGACAACAGAGGTTGGGAGCTAAGCCTGGGTTGGCGTGACACCACCCCATTCGGTCTGCATTACGAAATCACCGGCAATATATCGGGTTACGACAACAAGATAACCAAGCTCCCGAAAACAGTTGCAGCCAACGGTACATTCGGAGGTAACGGAGTCGAGAGTGTGATAGGACATCCCATGGGTGCGCAGGTGGGCTATGTGGCCGACGGTATTTTCAAGAATCAGGAAGAGGTTGACAATCATGCCACCCAGTCAGGTGCAGCCCCGGGCCGCATACGCTGGCGCGACCTTGACAATAACGGTGTAATCAATGAAGCCGACCAGAAATGGATATACGATCCTGTGCCTGATTTCTCATATGGTATCAACATATATCTGCAATACAAGTGGTTTGACTTTACGATGTTCTGGCAGGGAGTCCAGGGCCAGGATGTGATAAGCGACCTTAAGAAAGAGACAGACCTCTGGAGCGGCCTTAACATCGGCTTCCTGAATAAAGGACGCAGGCTCCTGGATGCATGGACACCTCAGAATGTGGACTCATCGATACCGGCGCTTGCCCGCGATGACGCCAACAACGAGAAGCGCGTGTCAACCTACTTTGTGGAAGATGGCTCATTCCTGAAACTGCGTAACGTGCAACTTGGCTTCAACTTCCCCGAATCGGTGACCAAGGCATTGCACATGTCGAAGCTTCGCTTCTATGTGAGCGCGTCGAATGTGCTGACCATCAAGAGCAAGAACTTCACGGGAGTCGATCCTGAGAATGCCAACTACGGCTATCCTATTCCGGCCACGCTTACATTCGGACTTAATGTGAACTTCTAAATAAAATCTAATATCAAACTGACTATAACGATGAAAAAATTAATATATCCGGCAGTAGCGTTGGTATCGTTGCTCGGCTTGACCTCGTGCGACAGCTTTCTTGACGAGCAGAAGCCGCAAGGCACTGTAGACAACGAACTGCTGCAGAATCCTCAATATGTGGACAATCTGATAATTTCGGCCTATGCCGTGTGGATTTCGGCCGAAGATATCAACTCCTCGTTCTCAATGTGGAACTATGATGTTCGTTCGGATGATGCCTACAAAGGAGGCAATGGCACGGAAGATGGCGACGTGTTTCATGCGCTTGAGGTGTCGCAAGGGATAATGACGACAGCCTGGAACATCAGCGACATGTGGCAGCGCCTGTACAACTGTATCTCACGTGCCAACGCGGCACTCTCACTGCTCGATAAGATGGATAGTGCAAACTATCCGCTTTTGGAGGCCCGAAAGGGAGAGATGCGCTTCCTGCGTGCGCATGGTCACTTCCTGCTCAAGCAGCTCTACAAGAAGATTCCTTTCGCCATAGATGAGAACATGGCTCCCGCAGATTATAACGAGCTTAAAAACACAACCTACAGCAACGACGAGGGTTGGCAGCTGATAGCCGATGACTTCAAATATGCCTTCGACCATCTGCCCGCCACGCAGGCTGACAAGGGACGTCCCACCAAAGCGGCAGCAGCGGCTTATCTGGCCAAAACGTATCTTTATAAGGCTTATCGTCAGGATGATGCAGATAGTCATCAGGTGACCTCAATCAACGAGGAAGACCTGCGTCAGGTGCTGACATATACCGACCCCGTCATCATGACAGCCGGAGGCTATGACCTGGAGCCCGATTTTCACAACAACTTCCGTCCTGAGCCGCAGTATGAGAACGGCTGCGAGTCACTCTGGGCAATGCAATACTCATTTAACGACGGCACCAAGAACGGCAACTGCAACTGGTCATACGGGTTGATCGTTCCCAACATACCGGGTGTGACCGACGGCGGTTGTGACTTCTACAAGCCATCGCAGAATCTTGTGAATGCTTTCCGCACCGATGCAGACGGACATCCGTATCTCGACACTTACAACGACAAAGACTACGACAAGAGCCTTGACTACGCGGACCCGAGACTCTTCCTGACAGTGGGTATACCGGGGCTTCCGTATGAGTTCAACCGGAACTACATCATGGACAATACGGCAGTATGGAGCCGATCAAACGGTCTCTACGGTTATTACGTAACGCTTAAACACAACGTGGACCCCGACGGTGACTATCTTGTGAAAGGTGGTTGGTGGGGCAGCCCGATGAATCATATAGTGCTGCGTTATGCAGACGTGCTCCTGATGCGTGCCGAGGCTATGATTCAGCTCAATGAGAATGTGCCGGGGGCAATCGACCTGATCAATCGCCTGCGCAACCGTGCAAAGGGAAGTGTCGGTATGATTTCCGATTACGAGCAGGTCTATGGAGTGCATATCGGTGTGGAGCCATACAGAGGGTCATATGGGCAGGAAGAAGCCATGAAACTTCTCAAGCATGAGCGCCGCGTGGAGCTTGCCCTGGAGTCTGACCGCTTCTTCGACCTGGTGCGCTGGGGAGATGCAGAGCGTACGCTCAACAAATATTATGCCGAGGAGGCTTCAAAATGTGCCATATACAACGGTGCTCAGTTCACACCCAATAAGAATGAATATCTTCCTGTGCCATTTGCGCAGATCAGTGCATCAGGAGGCAACTATGAGCAGAATATTGGTTTTTAATCAGGATTTTAAATTTTTATTGATATGAAGCTTATTCAGAAATCCATATACATGCTGCTTATGCTGGTGATCGGGGTGATGGCCACCGGATGCAGCGACGACAACAAGTCGGGACTTTCGCTCAATGGTGAGACATATATCACAGCACTCAACATGGGAGGCTATGATGCAGAGATCGACAATAAGGGTAAGAGCGTGAAGGTGGGAGTGCCGTTCGACTTTGACGCGTCCACCATGACATTGCAGTCGATTACACTGAGTGCAGGGGCAACTGCCGACATTGCTGTAGGCGAGCGGGTTGATTGCAATGTGCCCCGCAACATAAGGGTAACCAACGGTGATGTATATACCGATTACACCTTGACAGTAAGCCACGACAATGTGGAGTTTGACACATTCATGCTCAATGGTAAATATTCAGGAACAATCGACAACTCCGCACGCACCATATTGGTGTTTGTGCCGCTCGATGCGAATGTGAGTGCCATGACCGTCAGCTACAGCGTGACAGAAGGAGCGGAAGTTACACCCGCAGCCAACAGCGTGGTCGACTTCAGCCGGCCGGTGGTGTTCAAGGCCAAATATCGCACAGCTGAGATTGATTACACAGTGACAGTCGTCAAGGACGACATGTCGCAGGCTCCTAAAGCGTTCATAGGTTTCGAGAGCAGCATAGACAAGCTCGGCAACGAGGCTAAGGCGGCGGCAGAATGGATGATGGCCAATGTGCCCAACAGCACTTACGTATGCTTGCAGGATGTGCTTTCGGGCACTGTGAAACTCGGCGACTTCAAGATGATATGGTGTCATTTCGATTGGCTCGATTGGCCCGGACTTATGTGGGACACGCGCGACATATTCAACGACTACTACATAAAGGGAGGCAACATCCTGGCGAGCCGCGACGGCGCCAGATATATCAACGACGTGTGGCGCATCACACTCGACCAGCAGAGTCCTAACAACATGTATGGTGGAGATACGGCAGACACGCTTACAGAAGACCTTGGATTTGTGGTGTCAGGACATGAGCAACATGAGATTTATGCAAATCTGCCCGTGCTGGATGGAAAGATAACCATGGTCAGTGCCGGATGCTCCAACACCAACCGCACATTGCAGTGGGGCATAGATTGGGATCCTTATTTCGGGGAGAGCGGCTGGGAGCAGAAGACCGGAGCGAAGGCCTTGGCCTCTGACAACGCAGGCGACCCCAACCGTGTGACCATAGCCGAAATCGCATCGAGAGAGGTGCTCAAAGGGTATCAGAGCGGTGTGGTGCTCACAGTCGGTACTCCGGCTTATGAGTGGCATCAGGCCACCGGTGTGAACGCTTACCGCCCGGTGATTGAGCAATTCACTAAAAATGCTATCAATTATCTTTGTAAGTAATTTTAAGTAAAGAATCCAATAATGAAAAGTACATATATAAGCATATTGACCGTAGCTGTAATGTCGCTGCCGGTGATATCATGCAGCAATGATAATGATCCGCAGCTTACGCATCGCGATTGGGACACAACGACATGGTTTGCACCCACCGATGAAGCTTCTCCCTCCACCTTCTATAAGCCGGCGGTGGGATATGTGGCCGACCCTATGCCGTTCTACGATCCGAAGGCCGGAGACTTCAAGATTATGTATC
The DNA here is from genome assembly GCA_910586175.1 of uncultured Muribaculaceae bacterium. Taxonomy (GTDB): domain Bacteria; phylum Bacteroidota; class Bacteroidia; order Bacteroidales; family Muribaculaceae; genus Lepagella. The sequence goes on from CAJUIJ010000003.1 coordinate 17,665, forward strand.
TTCAGGAATACCGTCCCAACCAGTCAGGCACATATCATCCGTTCTGGTGCGTCAGCACTAAAGATGGTGCATCATATCAGTCATTGGGTGAGATGATACCCACAGGGTCGATTGAAGAGCAGGATGCGGCTTTGGGCACAGGCTCGGTATACTATAACGAGGCAGACCAGACCTACTATACATTCTATACGGGCCATGCATACCGGCCTGATATTACAGGCTATGGGGAGATGGTTATGCTCGCTACATCCAAAGACTTCAAGACATGGACTAAAGACCGTGCTCTGCTCGTGGGGGGAGGGGATGTGTACAGTCACTCCGATTTCCGCGACCCGATGGTGTTCAAGGGAGATGACGGAAAGTTTCATATGATAGTCTCCACGAAGAAGAGCGGCAAGGGAGTGATTGCCGAATATGTCTCGGACGACCTGCGTAATTGGGATATGGCCGGCGACTTCATGAACATGATGTGGGACCGATTCTACGAATGCCCCGATGTGTTCAAGATGGGGGATTGGTGGTATTTGGTTTATTCGGAGATGCACGATGCGATACGCAAGGTGCAATATTTCAAAGGCCGCACTCTTGAAGACCTGAAAGCATGCACGGCCAATGATGCCGGCCTATGGCCCGACGGTCATGAGGGTTTCCTGGACAGCAGGGGGCTTTACGCCGCCAAGACTGCGAGCAATGGTCAGGATAGATATATATGGGGTTGGTGCGCAACACGTGCCGGTGAAGATAACACCGCGCAACTCGAATGGGCAGGCACGCTGGTGGGACATAAGCTGATACAGCATGAAGATGGCACATTGACGCTTGGTGAGATTCCTGCGGTAGCTGCCAAGTTTGGCAATGCGCAGACCCCGAAACTGAAAAGTGTGGAAGGTACGGCCAACTTAAACGGTGACCAATTGACCATGGAAGGAGAAGCTGCTGCCGTGTTCGGACGGTTGGACAAGCATAGCCGCATCTCGTTCACAGTCAAGACTACGGGCGATGAGGATAATTTCGGTGTGTCGTTTGGCAGAGCAGGCGATGTGGATAAATGGATAAGCCTTGTGGTTAATGCAGAAGGAGTCTCCAATCGTAAAATCAACATGGAACAGCAAGGCCCTGCCGGAATCGGTTTTCTTGGCAACCAGGATGGTTATCTGTTTGAGCGTCCTATCGATAATGTATATCGTGTCACGATTGTGGTTGACAATTCCGTTTGTGCGGTATATATAAACGATAAGGTGAGTTATACCAACCGTATATATGGCATGGCGCAAAATTGCTGGTCGATCAATTCGTATGGAGGTAAGTTGGAAATTAGCGACTTAACGGTGCAATCTTATTAATACAAGATATATTCAAGGAGAAGGGGGCAGTCATTGATTGCCCCCTTCTCCTTGTTAATAAAGTTTTATGAGACAGACTCTTACTGGCGCATTACACGCTTGCGGGTATCTGTTGGGGACTCGCCGAAATATTCACGGTAGCACTTGGTGAAATAGCTGTGAGAAGAGAAGCCTACATTATAGCATACTTCAGCCACGGTGGTGTCGGAAGTCTTCAAGATTTGTTCGGCGGTTTTGAGGCGGCAGATGCGGAGCAGATCGGTCGGAGAGTAATTGGTCAGAGCTTTGAGCTTACGATAAAGCTGCACTCGGCTTAATCCCATCTCGGACGCTATGTTGTCTACGCTCAACTCGGAGTCGGCAAGTCTATTTTTCACAATATCCATAAACTTGGAGTAGAACATATTGTCGATAGTGTCTGCATTTGAAGGCAATATCGTATAAGAAGAGTCATTTTTATTGCTCCCCTTTTTTGTGGTATCTGCTGTTTTATGGTCTGATACTGCCGAATTTAATGAAGAGATAGAGGATACGAAATGAGATGAGGGATCGAGCGAGCGTTGGAAAGCATTATGCAGGAGTTCCCGGTTTTTGAGCAGCGCATCGATGCGTGAATTTAGCAGTGATGCAGAGAAAGGTTTGGTCAGATATGCGTCGGCACCACAGTCATAACCTTCCGACTTTTGTTCATCAAGAGTGCAGGCAGTTAGCAGCAGCACAGGGATATGTGAAGTGGAGGTTTCAGCCTTGATGCGTCGGCAAGTTTCAAAGCCATCGATCCCGGGCATCATTACATCGCAAATAATAAGGTCGGGCACAAATTTTGTGGCAAGCCTTATCCCCTGTGAGCCGTCGGAGGCTTGAATCACCTTGAAACGGTCAGAGAGCATAGATGCGATAAGCGTGCGCAAATCGGGGTTATCGTCAATCACAAGCACACTCCTTTCTGCATCGGAAGGTTCGACTTCAGGTTGGACAGGAGAGTCGAGTTCGGAGAAGTCGGAAGAGGGCTTTAGAGATTCAGACGTATCTACATGCCGTATAGGTATTGAGAAAGTGAAGAGAGTGCCATGGTCGGGTGTTGACTGTACGGATATCGAGCCACCGTGGAGTTTGACAAAAGCCTTGCATAGCGCGAGTCCTATGCCGGAACCTTGCGGATTAAGAGTGTCAGTCTTGTAGAAATAGTCGAAAATACGGTTAATCTCATCCTGGGGTATTCCATTGCCATTATCGGCCACAGATATGCATACATCCTTGTCGTTAACGGATAGAGATAAAGATATGCGGCTATTGTCGGGCGAGAATTTGAAGGCATTTGAGAGCAGGTTGAATATGATACGTTCAAGTTTCTCGCGGTCGTAGGCGAGAGTGATTCCATCTTGGTTTTCGGGCAGGTTTACAGAGAACCGGATATGGCGTTTTCGGGCTATTTCGCTGAAGCCCTCAGTCCAATCGGTCAGGTCGGTGGCAAGATTGGCTTCTGAGAGATTCAGATGGAGCTTGCCTTCGTCATATTTGCGGAAGTCAAGAACTTGGTTAATCAGGCGTTTAAGTACGCGCACGTATTTGTCGGCGAGTCTGACAAGATTTTTCTGTTGGGGGGTGAGGTTAGGGGCATCAGCGAGCAGTTCCACCGGAGTTGCAATAAGCGATAGGGGAGTCCGCAAGTCATGGCTCACTGATGTGAAGAAAGTGAGTTTGGACTGCGAGGCCTGTTCCACTTTAAGAAGCATGGCGTTGATTTGGTCGCGATGTCGTTTGGCAGCCCAGTAGTATCTGAGCAATAGGAATAGCAAACCGAATGTAAGGAGGAGAATCAGGCCGAGCCCGTATAGGAAAAGCGACTGCGTGTGATGTTGTTTCCAATATACGTCAAGTTTTGATTTAAGCTCCTTGATGTTGTCTGTCTCGACTTTCAGGGCTTCTTCCTGGTCGAGCATAATTTCGGCGTTCGAGAGGTTAACTGCTGTATTGGAAGGTATAATCAGATTTTTAGCAAACGGTTTGTTTTCAAGAATTGATATGGCTGTCGATATAATCTGGCGTCCTTCAGTGGGATAAACAAATGTGGCGTCGATTATGGAGTCTTTTACAGCTTGCATGCCGATATGTGGAGATGCGTCAATGCCGATAATCTTTATGTCGTTCCGGCCACGGTGGCGTGCGGCTTGCGAGGCCCCGATAGCCATATTGTCGTTGTGCGCGTAAATAATATTGGCCTGCGGATAAAGGTTTAGCAGAGAGTCTGTGACTGTGCGCCCTCTTTCGAGAGTCCAGTCGGCATTGGCCGATGCGAGTATATCGAATCCCGCATGCTTGTCAGCTATCAGGTGGAAACCGTCACGGCGGTCTTGGGCCGGTGTGGTGCGCATATTGCCGAGGAGCTCTATAACCTGAGGCGAAGATGAGAGGGTGAGTGCATAATTGGCGGCTGCGGAGCCGATGCCGAAGTTGTCGGCACCTTGAAAAGCTGTGTAATGGTCGTTGGTGGTTCCGCGGTCCATTATTATGACGGGAATTCCGGCAGAGTATATGCTGTCGATAATAGGGGTGAGTGCAGAGGCTTCATTGGGAGCGGCAATAATCAGATCGTAGTCGCCTGATGCGAAGTGGCGCAGGTCTGCGAGCTGTTTCTCATTGCTGTCGTCGGCAGAGCGTATCTCCACTTCGATATTATCGTGAAAAAGCACCTCGCGCATTATCTCGTCGTTCATCTTTGTGCGCCAGGCATCATTTGCGCATTGCGATACGCCAATCTTATATTTCTTTTCTTTGCGGCATGAGGGAAGTGAAAATATAAGAGTGCTGAGGATTATGAGTGAAAGTATGGAAAATTGTCTATTCATATTGCAAATTTAGTGAAATTGAGGGAATGCACAAGAGCCGATGTCAAAATAGGAGGTTAAAATAGATAGACAAATGACAAATCGTTGTAAATATGTTTCATCGCAACGATAATTACAGGTAATGCAACGAGATTTTCAATGCAACGGGAGATTGCGGAGTAATTTTGCGGCAAACAATCGTTAAAATCAAATCAAAATGAAAAAACTTTTACTTACAGCAGTGGCTGCAATGGCAGTATTGCCCGCAATGGCAGAGAATCAGAATCTATGGACTGGTGAGCAGGCCGTGACATGGGAGAACACGTTGAGTATCGAAGCAGATAAATTTGCACAGGCATCGATAGGCGACAAGTTGGTGGTGAAGATAGCAGAGGGCGCCACCGATGTGATGGAGCTCAAATCAGCAGGAACATGGCTTCCCGGCACCATCTTGACCCGACTTGATGGTAAGACAGAGGTGTCGGCATATCTGACTCAAGGCATGCAGATGTATCTGAAGAATTATGGACTTGAACTTTGCGGCCCTTCATTTACAGTTACCTCCGTGGAGCTTGATACTGAGAGTGGCTGGAATGTGCCGGAAGATGCAATCTGGAGTGGCCTCTTCTGGGTGGATGGCAATTGGAACACGCTTGAACTTTACAAGTCTGCCTTCACCGAGCAAAATCCTACTCAGATTATCATTAACTTCTCTGATGAGTTTAATGTGGAGACAGCCGTGATCAATGTTTTGACTGCTTGGGATAATGAAGGTATGAAGCTCAGCACACCGGAAGCCATGACTATAGAGGATAAAAAGGCCATTATTGATGTAGCCAAGCTCGACAAGAGTCTGAATGAGTATCTTGCAGCCGGCAATGCTCTTATGATTCAAGGACATGTGGATGGAGATAATCCTCAGGGTTTCAATATCCAGTCGGTAGAGCTTAAGCCTTATGTGGCTATGACAGGAGTTAAGGATATGATGTTTGAAACAGAGCAGGAATTGGTTAATGTTTATAATGTGAGTGGTGTGCTTGTGCGCCGTGGCGTGGAGGCGGAGTCTGCTTTGGTTGGACTTCCCGGCGGAGTTTATATTGTCGGTGGCAAGAAAGTGATGCTTTGATATCTTCGCGCTTTGCGCTCACACACCTCCAAAACCGCTATGCATTAAGTCGAAGTTTGGTGATTGCTGATGCTATTGCTTGCTGATGCTTTTGCTTGCTGATGCTTTTGCTTGCTGATGCTTAGTGCTTACGGAAGCTAAAAGAAAGGAGACCGGATATTTTCTTCCGGTCTCCTTTTTCTGATTTCTGAGTGTTTTCTGATTTCTTGGTGTTTTCTGCTTTGCTGTTTTATTAGCTTGCAGTTCTTATCTTATTTGTTTTGTTGACCCTCGTTTGTCCTTGCGGATGTATATGCCTTTTGCTGTCGGTTTTTTCACTTCGCGTCCGTATAGGTCGTAGTAGGTTGCTTCACTGTCGGCGTCTGACTCTTCGATTGCTTCGGCCAGACCGGATTTGCCGAAGGTGTGGCTTCCTTTTTCGGAGCGGCCTCCCTTGTAGACTGCATATATGTCTACTGTGTGTTGGCCTTTGCCCACTCCCGGCACTACAATCCGGGGTTCTTCAGGACTCCCTGCCAACTGACCGTCGAGATATACCTCATAGTTGACCACGTTGCCGTAGTCTATCACCTGAGTGTCTCCATCTGCATTGCCTACCATGAAATCGTCGACTTGGGCCATGAAGGCATCGTAAGATGTATAATGGATTGCAATGCGTACGGTCTGTCCTGCATATGCGCTGAGGTCCACTTTATATGAGGCCCAATCGCCGAGCTTGTCGATGGTGGCAATCGGTGTGAAGTCTGCGGGGTCGGTGCTTCCGTCGCTGATGCAGACTTCCATGCTCTCCAGATATGCAGTGCTGTAGGCTTGTGCAGCAAATGACACCTCGAAATTGTCGCGGATATTCAATTCGGGAGATATCAGCCAGTCGTCAGACTTGCCACCTTGTGTGGAGAAGAATGTGATTAGCTTGTCACCTGTCAGGGCGGCTATGCGCGGGTCATTGGGCATCATGGCCGGAGAGGTGTGCCAGGGGTTGAACACCATGGCCGGGGTAGCAGCCGGGTTGGTGGCTGTGCCTGAACCGGGGAATGACACCACATTGGAGGTGCTTCCGAGGCCAATCGGATAAACCGGCTGGCGGTCGCGGTCGATGATGAGCCAGTTGCCAAACGAGCCGCTTGCGAAGTCATCGTAGTCTTCGAAACTGTCGGCAAACGAAAGTTCCCTGTTCCAAATTATCGAGGCATTTCCCTTGTCATCGAGGTCGGCTGTAATATTGTAGGGTGCAATCATGCGGTCGGTCATCTCTATGGCGAGAGTCATCTCTTTCGAGACTTCGATAGTGTTAAGGTAGGCGTTGAAAGCCCCTTCCTCTATGCTGACATCATACTTGCCGAGAGGAAGCGAATTCCAGATAATCTGGCCATTCTTGACTTTCTGTATACTCTGCGAAGCGTTTGCATGGTCCATAAGCACCACATCGAAGCCCTCGGGCGAGAGCTTGCTGAGAGCAGAGACATTCAGGGTCAACGCGGCGTAAGGGCCTGCGCCTGTCTCCACATTTATGGTCGTCACTTCGCTCTGTGCGTTGAGATATATGGCACGCACGCCTATGGTGTGTTGGCCGGGAGTTAGATTTTCGAGCGTGAACGAGTAAGTGTCGGTCTCGCCGGCTTTCTCACCGTCGAGATAAATCTCGAAGCGTTCGTTCACATTGCCGGGCGAACGCATCACGCGGCGAGCCTTGGCCTTGGCTTGCTCAGTTTGCGGTTGGCCCACATACACGTCGTCGACCATCAGCATGAAGGCCCCGAAGCGGGCGGCATCGCTGATATAACGAATGGCAAACTTGATTTTCTCTCCCTGCCACTGCGAGAGGTCATAGCTGAACTTGCGCCACTCCGTGTAGTCGACCGACTCGAAATTGCCGGAATCGATGCGCACGAAGTCATCAACACCCGGATTGTCTGTTTTGGTGGTGACATATACCATGAAGCGTTCGGGATATGCGTCGGCAGCCTTGGCCATGAAGGAGAGTTCATTGTCGACACCTACAGTAATTTCGGGCGAGATCAGCCAATCATCGTTGGCCACGCCTGAGCTGGTGCGGATGAAGCCCACATACTGCTGTCCGGAATAAGGTCGCAGCACCGGATAATCATACCACCATGTTGGCATGACGGTGAGGGGGTTGATGATTTGCGCATACTGCAGGCCTCCGCGATTGGGGTATACACCCACAATGGGTGCGGTGGTTTCACCGTCGCCATCTATGCCGGTCCAGTCGCCGAATGATATGGCGAAATCCTCGTAACTCTCGAAGTCATCAAAGAGAGCCGGAGGTTCAGTGTTCCAAGTCAGATTGACGTTATCCTTGCCGCTCACCCAATCATGGTCAACATCGGCAGTCAACGCATACGGGTCGCGGGTGGCCTCGGTGAGCTGAAGCTGCAGGTTGACAGTCTCGCCCGAAGTGGCGGTGAAGCTTTCAGTGAGAGGGTTGAAGCCGGGACGCGTCAACGCCACCTCATGGTTGCCGGCATAAATCTTCATAGAGCACTTACCCTCGGCATCGAGCTTGACGGTGCCGTAGCTGACCTGAAAGTCAGTCTGTGTCACGGTGAGGGTCTGACCATTGAGGTCGTCACCGGCCACGGAAGTTACCTGTACATTCAAGATGGCATCGCGTTGCTGGGCCATGCCCCCGAGTGTCGGGAGTATGGCAGCTGCGGCGATAATATACTTAAAGAAACTATTCATAAGAAAAATGTAAGGAGGGTATATCACAATATGATACACCCTCCTTGAAGTTAAAATGTTACTTAGCGATCTTGAAAGTACGCATTGCGCCATTTTCGGCCACGCGCACCACGTAGAGACCCTTGTCGAGGCCCTGGAGAGTAGATATGCCGAAGCCCTTGGCCACGAGCACGCCTGAGAGGCTGTAGACCTCTACCTGAGCATTATCCGACATAGCATCGATTTCGCCTACACCGCTGCCGGCAGCATCGAAGCCTGTGAAAGTGAAGTCGTCGAAGAAAGCGAGGTTGGATGGTCCGTCGGTAGTGTGACGCAGAGCCACATAGATATCCTTGTCAGCATATTTGGATAGATCCACCTCATAGTGGTTCCATTCATACATGTGCTGGAACGGAATCTCAGTGCGTTTCAAAACCACCTCGAAGTCTTTTGTATCGGTATTGCCTGTAGTGCTGACGAGCACCGTCACGTTATGCTTGGGATCAGGAAGCACGCTTTCGAGTGATTCCCAGTTACGGCACCAGAAGTCGAACGTTGAGTTCTCGGTAGCCTTCATCTTCTTGGAGATTATCCAGTTGTCGGCACCGACCTGCTGTCCGCTTGAGCCTACGAGTGCGTGCTGACCGGATATAGGACGCATCATGCCATACATGCCATCTTCCATGCTGTCGCTCTCCACAGAGAAAGCGCAACGCTGGCCATCGGCAGAGTAGTGCACCCAGTAAGAAGAGAAACTGTAACCGGGAGCCTTGTCGGCATCAATCATGGTGAAGTCCTCATTCCACTTGTAGTCGAGGTCGTTGGGCTCGAAGCTGTAGTAGTACACACCGAGCGGGAGAGCTGTAGCTGATACGGGGAATGTGGCCTTGTAGCCTGATTCGAATTCCACGGTGAGGTCATCTTCCACCGGGGCGGCAGTGTCTATAGCATCGAAACGGATGCTGAACTGCAAGCCGTTGTCGGGTTCAATCACATCACCGGCCTTGAGGCTTGTGCTGAAGTTGGGTGTTCCGAAGTTGGCGCTCTTCACGGTGAGGGTGTTGATGCCTTCGTTGAGAAGGGTAAATTGGTTGCCTGAGTCGATAGACTTATCATAGTTCACCTTGCCGGCATCCCAGCTTGCCATGTTGAATTTGGCCTTGTCGCCAAGTATGCGCTCGAGCACTACGTGAGTCAGCGAACCGCCGCTGTCAGAGCCGCGATAGCTCTTATGGGTCCAGCGGAACTGCACACGCTTGCCCTTGTAGGGTGTGAGGTCGAACTTCTCGTTTACCCAATATTTGCGTTCGCCGTCGAAATGCTCGTCAGAGAGGTTGCTGATTTCGTTCCACTGGCCGTCGGCATAGATAGAGAAAATCAGTTCGCTGACACCATTGTTAGGCTCGACGTTGGTTTTCTTTTGAAGACCTGTCTGATCCACTACAAGGTCAGTGGGATGCTCGTCGCCCCAGATGAAGGAAATCTGCATCGAATCGTCGTCGGGGAGCTGGAACTCGGGAGTTGTGAGAGAATTCTGGTCACCGGCATTAAGCCACATGGTGTAGAACACGCCGTAGGTCTCAGTGTCGGTCTTGTAGGGGTTAAGGCTATTCTTTTCCCACACGCGGTTGTAATCGGCAGAGGGTTGGCTTGTCCATCCGGTAGGGATGTCATCGCCCATGAAGTTCTCCACGTAAGGATATTCCATTACTGAAGCATCGGGCTGAGTGGTGAATTTCCAAGTCGTGGCAGTGTCGCATGAACCATTTTCATTGTAAGCCACCACTTTCCAGCGGTAAAGCGTGGAGTATGCACATTGCGGAATTGTGTAGGTCAGTTCGTTGCCGAGATCCATGCCATTGATAAGGTCATCGGCTGCAGCGTTTGTGCCCACATATAGTTTATAGCCCTTTGCAAACTGGGCGGGAGCCCAGGAGAGCACCACGTCACGCGGATATATCTCCTCAGAATTGTTGGCCGGAGATGGCTTGGTAGCTGCCATCGGCACTCCGTCGGCACCATAGAGGGCAGGAAGTACCACACGGTCGAGATAGAAAGTAGAGTGCGGTGCCGCACCTTCATCATCAGACTCAACAGCGGGGTAGAACCAGCGTATGTAGCTGTTGTCGGAGCCTGTGCCGAGGTCGATGGTCTCGGTCAGAATCTTGTTGAGACCATCCTTGTAATCCGAGGTCCATTTGGGTGTCCATGAATTACCGCCGTCGGTAGAGAGCTGGAGCTCTATGTCATATTCGGGATACTGAGCTTCGTCGGTGAAGCTGTTGAAGTAAGTGAATGAAACCGAGCCGCCGTTGCTGAGGTCGAGACGGGGCGAACGGAGCGTAGAGGCACTGAAGTCACCGCCGCAGGCCACGGTATTGTCGCCCTCAAGGGTGTATGTGGTCCAGTTCCAGCCGTTGGATTGCCATCCTGCTGGCGGGAAATACTTTTCGAAAGTCTCGAGGGTGCAACCGTCGGGCACAAACTGCTTGGTGGCATTGAACGCGATTGTCACGTCTCCGCCCGAAGTGTGGAGCACCACATTGCCTGAAGCCGGGGTTGCCATGGAGGCTGCATAGCTGATGCGGAAATCCACATGACCATATGTGTCGAGATTCACCTGTGAGGGGTCGAGAGTGATACCCAAGCCCTCGGGGAGGTCAACGCTCGAGATGGTCAGGCCATCCTTGCCTGCATTGGTGAGGGTGATAACGTCAGAATATACTTTCTCGCCGATATATATGTTGCCGAATTCAAGTCGGTTGAGCGAGAGTTGTGCCATAGGCCCGGTGGCGGGGGTATATTTCTTCACCACCACATCGTCGAGCCATGCCACATTGGCAGCCTCGTCAAGCATCTTGTAGACAAAAGCGAGTTTCACCTTCTCACCCTTGAAGTCTTCAAGGCCGATTTTCGGTGTATAGATATTCCAGTCGGTGATAGGGAATACAAGCACGCCACTCTCGCGGAGCATCTTCTCATTCTGGATGGAGAAGATGGTCTCGCTGCCGGCTAAGTTGTCGTCGGTCACCACACGCACCTGGAGGTCATAACGCTGGCCATCCTTGCAGTTTACCGGGCTGACCTTGAATTTGAACTCGAGCTGGTAATTGTCGTTGAGGTCCAGCTCAGGGGTGAGTAGAATCTCCTCGCGCGGGCCGTTGCCGTCGGTGCTGCTCACGAACGGAGCATCGACGCCGGCGCAGCATTCTCCGGATATTGTAGCACTCGTATATTCACCCTTGGGGTCTGAATAATAGTTATGCCAGTTGTAATTGGCGTTATTGCCTGAGTAACTGCTGACTACAGTCCAGCCGGCACCGGCTGCCACCGGCTGCCACTTGTCACCCTTATTGCCGGTCTCGAAGTCTTCCGACAATATGGTCTGTGCATTTGCGGCTGATCCCAGACACAATAGCCCTGCCATAAGTAGAGTTAATTTTTTCATGTCTTGTTGTTTTAGTTTAATATAATATGTTGCTTATCTCATTATCTTGGTGTGGCTTCCGTCAGCATTTACGCGGATGTAAATGCCCTTGCCGAGGTCTGATTCCTGCACCCGTTCGCCGCTGAGGGTGTAATATTCACTTGTGCCCTGAGTCGCATCGTCCGTCACATTCTCAATGCCCGACAAGTTTATCACCTTTGCCTTGGCAGCGTTTGTCACATCGAAGTCGTAGAGAGTGTTTGCAGTTGGGGTGCCGGCTTGGCTCAGCACACCGACCACCGAGAGATTGTCGGCATCGAAATCTTCGGGCACTGTGATTGTGAATGTCTCCTCATATGTTGGCTTGGAGGTGTCGAGAATCTTGCCGGTGGCCGGGGTGATATATGCTCTCAGCACGTTGGAGTGAGTGTATCGCTTGTTGCCCGATGAGGTCTGCTGCTTGCAGTTTACATCATCCTCTACCAGCATCAGGGTCAGAGCGAGGTCTCCATAGATAGATTTGGCCACCGGAAGAATGTTTCCCCTGGCTTTGACTGTGAGTTGTCGGCCATCGGCAATCTCAGATTCCAGTTCTAAATCTGCGAAGCTTGGGGTGGTGATATCCTGCTCCACCATTTCCTCAAGCATTACCGGCACGAGAAATGCCATCTGCTCGATATATTGGTTCACATCGTAAGCCACATGTGCCTCGCCGGGGAAGTGGGAACGGTTGATTGTGAAAGAAGGCCAGGTATAAGCGTATAGCTCGTGGATGTAAGCGGCATCGGTCACTGCAAGCTGATTGCCGGGACGGAAATTGTTGAGAAGAATCATCTTGTCGCCAAGAACTTCTCCGGCTTCGGCGAAAGCATCAGCCAGCAAAGCCGTGTATCGGTTGCTTTGGTCGGCATAAACCTCCACAAATGCGGCATTGCGGGTCAGTTCAGTATCGTAGACTGCAAACTTGGCACCTATGCCACGGCTTATTCCGTCGGCATAGTCAATGCCGTTTATCTTATCTACATAGACGTATAGTGAATGTCCGCCGAGAGAAAGGTCGGAGATGTCGAAAGTCTTGTTGACTGTAGACGACTGTCCGTAAGCGAGTGTCTCCTCCATGTCGATATAGCGGAAATCATCATCGTCAATTCTGCACACCACGCGGAAATTGTTGACAGTCTCTGCGCCGGTGTTGTTGATTTGCGCGAAAATCTCGAGGCCTTCTCCCGGTTTCTTATACTTGAAACCATTGTCGAAGAAGCCCATGCTCATTCGCTGTTTAGGCATGTCGGTGATGTCGACAATCATCTGAATGCAGAGACTTCCAACTCCGGTGACCTGATAGTAATTGCCATTGTCAAACCATACGAAGGAGTTGTTGACATCATAGCCGCCGGTGGTGCATAATGCTCCGGCATCTGCCGCCACCATGGCATCGGTTTCCGTGTAGTCAAAGCCGTAGAAGAGTTCCTCCTCGCCGGTAATCTCATACTCATAGCCGGTAAAGAAGACATTGTTCCAACCCTCGTAGACACGTTGCTTCTGCGAGTGCAGTTGCTCCGGTGCACCGGTTCCATTCTTGCTCAATGTGAAGCTTGCGCGGCCTAAGTCCATGCCGGAAGCGACACGTATGCCTACAATCTTGCATCCCTTGAAATCTGCAAGCATGGATGAGGGCATCACTGCACCTATTGTGTATGTACCGGCTTGACCGAAAGCAGCATTTTTGATGGCGATTTCATCGGTGGTGGTGTAGCCAATCACAGACTGTGAGGCAGATAAACCCTCGTGAGCAGAAACTGTTGCCACGCAAGGCAGCATCACCGCCGCGATAGTTATAGTCCTGATTAAATTCATACATGTTGATTTAGATGTTGCTGAATAGTTATGGGAGTATGTCGTAATACGGGTAATCACGACATACCCCCATGGGCAATTATTATTTAACGATCTTGAAAGTGCGTTTCACGCCCTCATGTGTGGTGCATACCACATATACCCCCTTGTGGAGGGATGCGAAAGCTTCAGAAGCGAGGCCTTCTGCCACCTTTACACCCGATATGTTGAAGACTTCGACAGTGGAGTTGCTGTCAATCATGGTCTCGACACACTCAATGCCGGTGGCTGTAGTGAAGCCTGAGAGCTCGATATCATCGATAAAGGCTACGTTGGTCGGTTCGTCAGTGGTGTGACGAAGGGCTACATATATATCCTTATCGGCATATTTCGAAAGGTCAATGCTGTAGGCTTTCCAGTTGTCATTGTCAAGCAAAGGAATCTCCTCGGCCGGCAGCTCCTCAGCGAAGTCATCGATGTCGTTATTGCTGTTGGTGCTGACGAGCAGTGAGAGCTTGTGCAGAGGATCCGGTTCTACGGTGCCGAGGCAGTCCCAGTTGCGGGCATAGAAATCGATTCTTGCATTGTCAGTGGCATGCAGTTTCTCGGAGATAAGCCAGTTGTCGGCTTTTGCACCTTCGGGGCATGGAGCCACCAAGGCATGCATGCCGCTCACAGGTTTCATGATTCCCCACAGACCATTCTCCTGAGCATCGCTTGCCACGCAGAATGCACCCTTGCGGCCATTTAGCGGATAATACATCGAAGCGGATGAGAACTGGTAGCTGTAGCCGTTGTCGCGGTCGATCATGGTGAAATGATCTTCCCATTGCAGCTCATTGTCGTTAGGCTCGAAACTGTAGTAACGGGTGGTAACCGGCAAGGAAGTGCCGCTCACGGGGAGCTTGACGCTCAGTCCGCTCTCGAACGTTACGGTAAGCATATCGTCAACACGTGTGGCGATTTCGGAGGCTGTGGTCAACGCGTTGTAGGTTATGGCAAATGTCAGACCGGACTTGGGTTCAATCACATCACCGCTCTTGAGTGTGGACTCGAAATTCGGTTTTCCGCTTTCCACCTTTGCGATGGTCTGTTTTGCTTCGCCGGTATTGAGCAAAGTGAAGATTTCTCCCGAAGAGAGGCTCTTGTTGTGATTCACCTTGCCTGCATCCCAGTTGGAGAGGTTGAACTCAGCTTTGTTGTCGCTCTTCGCATCCACCACAATGTGGGTGAGCGAAGCACCGTTGTGTTTGGTGCTGAGGCTCTTGTTTCTCCAGCGGAATTTCACGGTCTTGCCCTGATAGGGTGTAAGGTCGATAGTTTCGCCTACCCAATATCTGTTGTCGGCAGGCTTCTCAGAGAGGTAAGAGAGCTGCTCCCAATTGCCGTCTACTAAAATCTCGAAGTATGTTATGCCAATGCCATTGTCGGGTTCGGCATTGTTTTTGGCAGCTAAACCGGTAGGGTCAATCTTCATGTCAGAAGGGTGCGCGTCACCCCAGAGGAAAGAGATGGTCGAAGCATTGCCTGCGGGGAGCTTGAATTCGGGAGTGATGACCGTAGCCTCTTTGCCCGGGTCAAGCCAGCCGTCGTAAAGCACGCTGTAACGCTTGTTGTCGAACACGTAGGGGTAGATTGAATTGATTTCCCATTTGCGCTTGTATATGTCGTCAGAGGGGACGTTGGTCCAACCCTCGGGGAAGCCGTCGGTGAAGTTCTCCTCATAGGGATAGACAGATACTGCTGCATCGGCCTGAGTTGTGAATGTCCACACGGGCACATTGCGGCAATCTCCCTTAGAGTTGTAAGGCACGACTTTCCAGCGGTAAGTTGTGGAATAGTCGCATTGCGCTATTGTGTAAGAGCGCACATTGCCGAGGTCTTCGCCATTCACGAGGTTGTTGGCGGCATCGTTGGAGCCTACATATAGTTTGTAACCTTCGGCAAATTGTGCGGGTGCCCAGCTCAACTTCACGTCGGTAGGGAATATCTTCTCGGTGCCGGTTTCGGGCGAGGGGTTGGATGCAGCTTTGGGTTGGGCATCGGCACCAACCACATTGGGGAGCTGCACCATATCCATGATGAAAGAATAGTGGGGAGCTGCTCCGTCGTCGTCAACCTCGACTGCGGGATAAATCCAGCGCACGAGGTCATTGCCTGACCCTCCGCTGAGCGGGAGGTCAATCTCAATCAGTTCGTTTACTCGCGTGTAGTCGGCGGTCCATGCGTTGGTCCAGGTCTCGCCGCCGTCGTGCGACACCTCCAAGGAGACATCATATTCGGGAGCGGCTTCGGGGTCATCGCTGAAGAAACGTGCTATGTAGCGGAACTTGAGCGAAGCGTCGGCACTGAGGTCAAGGCGTGGCGAAGTCAGCACGGAGCGAGTATATCCACCGTCGCTGAATGCCGACCAGTCACCCTCTATGGCGTCTTGGCTTCTGCCCCAACCGGAACTTGTCCACCCTGCGGGCGGGAAGTATTCCTCAAAAGTCTCGAGCATACAACCGTCGGTCACGAATGTCTTGTTGGCTGACATGGCTATTGTTACATCTCCGCCGTTGGTGTGTAAAATGATGTTGCCCGAGGTGGCGGAGGCGAGCGATGCTGTATAACCTACGCGGAAATTCACGCTCCTGTATGTGTCGAGGTTAACATCTGTGGGGTTGAAAGTGAGCGATACACCCTCAGGAAGTTCCACCGAATTAATCACAAGGCCGTCTGTGCCGGTATTGACAAGGCTGAGAATGTCGGAATAACGCTTCTCTCCAATCATCACATTGCTGAAGTTGAGCCTGTCGAGTGTGATAGAGGCCACCGGGGTGGTGGCGGGGGTGAACTTGGTCACGCTCACCGCGTCTACACATGCCTGGTTGGCAATATCCTTATCCATCTTGTAGACAAAGGCAAGTTTCACCTTCTCCCCTTTGAAGTCGC
Organism: uncultured Muribaculaceae bacterium; assembly: GCA_910586175.1. Lineage (GTDB taxonomy): Bacteria > Bacteroidota > Bacteroidia > Bacteroidales > Muribaculaceae > Lepagella. The sequence goes on from CAJUIJ010000003.1 coordinate 33,844, forward strand.
TGAGGTCGATGCGTGAAGTGTAAGGTTCCCAACCTTGTATCGGGAATACAGGCACACCGCTCTCGCGTAGCATCTTCTCGCTTTGTATGGAGAATACTGTTTCTGCACCCACAAGATTGTTGTCGGTCACCACGCGCACTTGCAGGTCATAACGTGAGGCATCCTGACAGTTCATGGGGCTGACGCTCCAGGAGAACTGCAATTGGTAAGTGTCGTCGAGGTTAAGCTCGGGCGAAAGGAGGATTTCCTCTCGAGGTCCGTAACCATCTGTGCTGTCGCCATTGAATCTCGGTGCTGAAACTGCAGCGCAACAGGAACCTTCGATGGCACCTCCGTTGGGTACTGTCGGGTCGTTGTATTCATTATGCCAGTTGTACGCGGTCTTGGTGCCCGTGTATCCGTTAACTACAGTCCAACCCTCACCCACCGTTATAGGTGTCGGATGGTCTCCAGTGTTGCCGGTCTCGAAATTTTCGGTCAATATAGTCTGGGCCCACGCCGTTGTCAGCGTGAGCATGGCTATCATGACCAATCCTGCTTTCTTCATATTATATCATGTTTTGTTATTGTGTCAAAATAGTCGGTTGCCTAAAAATAGTATCCTGCTCAAACTGATTAGTTCATTGGATAGATGCTTTGCATTTGTTCATGGCTTAGCTAAAAGTGATTTGAAACAATTTTTCGTGTCAATGTTACAAAGATAGCAACTTTTTTGATAATATGAAAACATTTCATTAAAAAGTGTGCTATTTTATTTTCATAATTCTTGTCAAAAAAATATGGAGGCATCCATTATGGGTGCCTCCATATTTTAAGGTTTGCTTTCAAATTGCTTTATAGTGTCACTTGGTTATCATGATACGCTTGCCGTTGACGATATAAATGCCATTGCCGGGGTTGTAAACGCGTATACCCTGGAGGTTGAAGATCACCTCGTCGCCGTTGAGGCTATCGGCATCAATTGTGTCGACAGAAGACTCGAAGTTGTCGTCGACAGTGAATGATATGCCGTTGATGTCAGGATTGGTGACTACTGCATAGGCGCTGTATGGCATTGAGTAGGCCATGCTGCGTGCTACTGACTCAGTGGGCACGAAGTTATCATCGCTCAGCTGGTAAGCACCTGCGGGAAGTTCGGTGGCAGCGAAAGTGCCGCGGAACTCTGCATTGCTGTCGTTGAGCTTACCGGCCTCGGAGATTACCTCCTTGCCGCGCAGACGAACCGAGAGGGTGGTGTTGTCGCCGTTGAGTTTCACCATGTATGGCTTGCCGGCTATCAGGCCGTTCTCCTCTGTCTCATGACCGAAGTAGAGTTTCAGCTGTCCACCTTCGAGTACTTCAGTACCCTTGAATACGAGGAGCTCGCAGTCTGAGCCGAAGAGTTCGGCGACCTCATCGCTGCTCAGGCTGAACGGCAGGGTCAGGGCGTTGTGTCCGGCATCGAGCATGAGGTTGAGATTGACAATGGCGGCTGCGCTTGCAGTGTGTCCTTCCTCGGTGGTGTTGTCTACAGTCACGAGGTCGAAGAGTGTGAAGTTGCATTCGGTGTTCTCGGCAAACTGTTGGCCATCGAGATAGTCGATCTTACCATCTTTCTCCACGGTCACGTTGAAGACGCGGCTGTTCTGAATCACATTGAGGCTGTATGCGCCCTCTGCATCGGTAGTGGCGCTGTACTGCACATTATCGCCATCGGTGCTGACGAGTTTCACGACGGCGCCCTCCACAGCTTCGCCACCGTCGGTCACGCTGCCGCTAAGCGACACCGGTTCCTTGGCAAGCGACACGTAGAGTACCGGAAGATTGGCTTCGGACCAGCTGCTGTAATTGCCGGCAAATGTGTCCGCATTGTCTTGGCTGTGGTAATAGCACTGGCCGGAGATGGTGGTGGATTCTATACCATAGTTTCCATTGGGTGCGTATGCATTTGCATCATAAGAGCCGATAAGGAGCATAAGAGATTTGCCATCTGCATATGTAATTGGCTCTTCAAAGTTGACGGAGACCTGTTCTTCGGTAGCTGTAGCTAATCCGGCTACTTGCCATGCGTGTTGCTCGTCGTTAAGAGCTAACTCCATTCCTTCTGTACCATATTTGCCGTTTTCGGGTTTGGAGATAGAGGTTTCGTCTGTCCAGCTGTAATATACCTTTACAGTAGATGTCACATTTTGTTTCAGGAAGAATCCCTTCATGGCGAGTTTGGAGATCTTGTCTCCATTTGCCAATCCGAGCTGCGAAGCAGTGTATATCATTAAGCTTTCCGAATTCTTGTTGTAGAAATCAAATGGAGCCTTGTTGTTTATGCCTGCTATCTCGCCGATTTGCTTATCTGCGGAGAATATCTCCTCAGTGAATGTCACGTCGACAGTTTCGCTGACAAACTCACGTTCGCCGGCCACCAGTTTCAGATATACGGGGAATGTGCCTACATTCGGATAGCGCACAGGTATGGAAACGGTGGTGGGGGCATCCTCGTAGGTATAGTTGACAGGTATCTCAACCTGATCCTCTGCTGTAGCCACGAGTTGGTTGTCTATGTATGCTTCAAGAATGTAATCTTCAGCAGCCTCTGGGGCGCAACCGAAGTTCAGCACTGACAGGGACATCTCTTTAGCTACGTTCTGCATGGCCTGGTTCGGTATGCTGCATGATGACACCTTTAGATCGTGCTGCTCCTTGAGGTTGGTTAGACCGTAGATGCTCTTTACATACAGGCGGTTGCCGAGTTCGAAACCGAGGTAATAGTCACCGGCTTCAGGCAATGCCACATTGACATTGTTCCACTCATGATCGATGGTATATTTGGCTTCTGCATCCCTGCCGCTTATCTTGGCGAGCAGCGTGCGGTTTTCCTCCGACATGAGGTCTTCGCGAGTGGCTGCGGCGTACACATTGACGTAGCCTTCCGGCCAACTTGTGCTGTAAGTGCGTGCACAAATCTCGATTGTCTCGCCGGCCTCTGCGTGAAGTTTGGGTGAGATGAGTAGATTGTCTGATGTGCCGGAGCAGTTGATAGCCCATTCCGGAGAGGAGTAACTGCCGGTGTTGGTTCCGCTCAGGCTCTTACCATGTATTGTGCCTGCGGGCCATATCAGTCCGGAGTTGGTGCCGTCGGTGCTGTTGAATGCTGCATACCACTTGCTTGCATCGAGCATGTTGGCACTTACGGGGAGTGTGAATGTCTGCTCTTCTCCGTTGAGATCAAGATGCTTGATGGTGAGGTTGCCGGTGTATTTGCCGGGTTGTTCGGCCGACACCGAAATGGCCACCACTTGACGCTCCTTGGCTGCTACGGTAGCTTCTGATGGGGTCACGCTGAAGCCTTCGGGCACTGTGATTGAAGTCACGGTGAGAGGTGCGCTGCCCCAGTTGTATATCTCGAACTCCTGGGTCACTCCGATTTCGTTGGTATTGCCGAAGTTGATGGGGAGAGTGCGGTTGCTCGGTTTGCTCCATTCGCTTGCACTTGTGCCCTTGTCGAAGAATACGAAGTCGGGCTGGCAAGTGATGGTCATGGTCTTGACCGGTGAGCAGATTTCGCTGCCGTCGGTAAATTTGACGCGTGCGAAGGTGTTGAAGACAGTTGTTGTCTTTACGTCGGGTGTATAATTGACGCGGAATTTCACTTCTTTCTTTGCGTCGGCTGTCATCTCTACCGATTCGGGAGTGAAGAGCACTTCACCGTTGCCCACGAACTCAACGGTGTAGTCAGTGGCTGCAAGGTTGGCCGGAGCCACGGTCACTATATCGAAGCTGATTTCCTGGTCGCTCTGCTTGCTTTCGGGGCTGTCTACGCTCTTGATGTAGATGTCGTAAGGCTTCTCCACGAGGGTCAGACCTGCAAGGTCGTCAAGACGTCCGTTGAGGAGCTCGAACATGATGTACCAGTCGCCGGCTTCGGGTATTGTGACAGATTTGGACACGAAGTCCTGGCTGGTCACATCGGAGTCGGTGAGTGTGAGAAGCGGTTCGTCGCCCCAATCACCACGCACCTTGGAGGCGTATACCTTCAGGCTGTAGGTCTTGCCGGAATAGTAGTCGCGGGCTGTGCTGAAACAGAGCGTTTCACCGGCATCGGCGTGTAGGAGGGGGAGGATGAAGTCTGCATTGTAGGCGGCACCCTTGATGTAATAGTTATTGCCGGTAGCGTTATATTTGTAGTCGGTTGATATGCCGCTGTTGGCAATCGAGCCTGCGGGGTAGCTGTTGGAGGTATCGCCGAAATCGCAAGTCCAGGCACCTTCGGCCACGACTGTGCCGGAGAGGATGAGCTTGTAGGTCTCGGTCTTGTCTTTAAGCTGATATACTACAGTCAGTTCTCCTGAGTATGAAC
>CAJUIJ010000004.1:0-1779 GCA_910586175.1 uncultured Muribaculaceae bacterium
CCTTACAAGAGGACATACCTGTGACACTCCCGCTGCAGCCTGTCATGCTTTAGGATTGTCGAGGTAGCTGTCTTTGAAGCCGAGAAAGTAGAGCACTCCGTCGATTCCGATTGTCGAAATGCTTTGTGAGGCAGCTTCTGCCACCTTGGGTTTGGCGTGAAACGCAATGCCGAGTCCGGCGGTGGCAAGCATCGGCAAGTCATTGGCACCATCGCCCACGGCTATTGTCTGGGCTATATTGATATTCTCCACTTGCGCCAACAGGCGAAGCAATTCAGCCTTGCGGCGCCCATCCACCACTTCGCCGACATAACGTCCGGTCAATTTGCCATCCTTTATCTCAAGTTCGTTGGCATAGACATAATCAAAGCCGAACTTGTGTTTAAGATAATTGCCGAAATATGTGAAACCTCCACTAAGTATCGCAGTCTTGAAACCCATCATCTTCAGTGTTGACATAAGTCGTTCCACACCACGCGTTATGGGAAGATTTTCAGCTATTTCCTTCATCACACCCTCGTCGAGACCTTCGAGCAGAGCCACGCGCTCCTTGAAACTTTCGGTAAAATCAATCTCACCGCGCATTGCCCGCTCGGTGATTGCCTTGACCTTATCGCCGACACCCGCTCGGATGGCGAGCTCATCAATAACCTCTGTCTCTATGAGCGTGGAATCCATATCGAAACATATCAGGCGCCTGTTGCGGCGATACATATTGTCTTCCTGCAAAGAAATGTCTATATGACATTCGGCTACAATCTGCATAAACCGTGCCTGCATCTCATCATGGTCAGCCGGATTACCTCGCACAGAGAAGTCAATACAGGACTGCGCCAAGGGCTGCTTGTCGCCATTGAGCGGCATACGACCTGTGAGACGCTGTATGCTGTCGATATTCAGCCCCTGATCAAAAATCACCGTTGTAACCTTTGCAATATGATCGGCCGAAATGTGATGGCCCAAGATTGTCACATTCCAACGGTTCTTGCCCTGACGGCTCACCCAATTGTCGTAATCTTCTACAGATACGGGGGTGAAGCGGATGCTAACATTGAGTTCAGAGGCCTTGAAGAGAAGTTCCTTCATTATGTTGCCACTCTGCGAGCTGTCGGTCTTGAAGAGAATTCCGAGCGATAACGTGTGATGGATGTCTGCCTGGCCGATGTCGAGAATCGAAGCTCCGTAACGTGCCAATATTTCAGTTAGCGATGATGTGACACCTGAATGATCCTTGCCTGATATATTGATAAGAATGAGTTCAAAATTGGGGGTTGATACAACTGTTGACATAGCTATAATGAAATTTCTATACAAATTTACAATCAAAAAATGGAAACCGCAAAATTATGCTCATAAAAAAATGGGGGGCTACCTTATATCGTTAGGTACCCCTCCATCCATTAAAATGAAAAATTGATCAAAACCTTTTCTTTTTGTAAACTACACTCCCCTATTCCTGAGGTTGAGCCTCTTTTGGAAGTGTGAAGTGCAGGAGTGCCCAGCCAAGTATGCCGGCAAGCAGAGAGGCCACGAGTATGCCGAGCTTGGCATCATTGAGCAGTATAGATAATATGGGATCTCCCGTGCCGAACGACAGGTTGGAGATAAACAACGACACCGTGAAACCGATACCACCCAACACTGCCACCGAAGCGAGACTCGCCCAGGTGGCACCATCGGGCATCGGTGCCCATTTCAACTTGATAGTACCCCAAGAGAAGAGGAAAATGCCGAGAAACTTACCTATAAGCAAAGCGATGATAATGGCGGGGGCAATGC
>CAJUIJ010000004.1:1789-19142 GCA_910586175.1 uncultured Muribaculaceae bacterium
GTTGAGAAAACTCCATGTCACCAAAGAAAATGCCGGCATTGGCGAAAGCGAACAGCGGCACCACAATATAATTGACAAGCGGGTGCAGCGTATCCTCCATATCCTGGAGTGGAGAGATTACCTTGTCGGAAGCGGATTCAATCTCCTTTAGCCAGTTCATCTGATCCTTGTCGAGAATGGTGCGGGAGTTCAAGGCCTCATCGTCATCGTGAGAGAAATATCCGATGTTCTTTCGTATTATCTTGACATAATTTTTAGGTGCGAACACAGGTTTTGCAGGAATTGTGAAGGCCACGATCACGCCGGCTATGGTAGGATGTATACCGGCATTGAGGAAGCAGAACCACACTATCGTACCTAAGAAAGCATAGAACATCTTCGACTGTATGCCAAGGTAACCACCGGCCACCAATACCACCACACAGGCAGCAGCCCAGAGCAGCAGCGTGACATCAATATGTGAACTGTAGAAAATCGCAATGACAAGAATGCCTCCTATGTCGTCGACCACGGCGAGTGTGGTGAGAAACACCTTCAAGCCTATGGGCACACGGTTGCCGAGCATGCCGAGTACACCGAGCGAGAAAGCGATATCGGTAGCCATTGGAATCGCCCAGCCTCCGGCATAGTCAGTACCCCGGGCCATAAGAAAATAAATGAGCACCGGGAATGCCATACCCCCCACAGCAGCGAGGATAGGCAGCAACGCATTGCGAAAAGATGACAATTCGCCCACAAGCACCTCTCGCTTTATCTCCAAGCCTACAGAGAAAAAGAAGAGTGCCATGAGCGCATCGTTGATAAAGGCCATAATGCTCATTGGCTGACCATGATGGCTGAAAAGATTAAAAGAACCGACCTGCAGAGCGAGTTCATGAGTCCATAGCGAATTGTACCAATCTGTGAAACCGGGCACATTGACTATGATGAGAGCCAACGCGGTAGCTGCTATAAGCACATTACCTGAATTGGCATAATTGCGCAGAGTCTTGCGCGCTGTATAAAAAACAGACATAGTATGTGGAATTTAGAAGAAATGCAAATACAACTGGAAGAGAGATAAAAGAGGGACTGGTCTGACAGGTCAGGCGGGATTGACGTTGTAACGGTCATCAAGAAGGGCGAAGAGCTGCTCGGAGGCCGTGCGTGTCTGCACTTTCTCTATGATATCAGTCACGGTGCCGTCATGATTGAGCACGAAAGTGGTGCGTTTCACTTTCCCCTCATTTTCTATGCCTGCAAGTTTGGCGAGGGAAAGGTCGGTATCAGCTACCAACGGGAATGGCAATTCGTTCTTCTCGATAAACCGGCAATGACTCTTCTGCGAATCCTTGCTCACACCAATCACCTGATAACCCATATCAAGCCAAGTCTTGTAGTTATCCTTAAAGTTATTGGCCTCGAACGTGCAGCCCGAAGTGCTGTCTTTCGGATAGAAATAGATTATAAAACGTTTACCCGGAAAATCAGAGAGTCTGAGTTCCTTACCATTCTGGTCCACTCCGAGCAAGTCGGGAAATTTGTCAGTGACATTCATATCTCAAATTATTATATTGGTTATATACTTTTTAACATTCAAGGGGGTGCGATTGTTGTTCGCACCCCCTATCTATACGTATAATTGACAAGTATATTTTGTCAGATCATAATCAAATCACCACCTTCACGGCTTTCTTGCCGGCACGCACCACAAACACTCCGGCTCCGGGCTCTACCGAATGCTTCATCCCCCTGGCTGTGTAAATGGTCTTACCATCAGCTGAAGATACACTCACCGCGCCACCTTCAGGATTGTCTACAAGAATCTTTCCGTTGCGAGCCACAATCGTGATTGACGAGTCTTCGACTTCGTTGACCGCTCCTTGGCCACCGACAGTCAATGTGAGGCGGTTGCCGGATGCAGATTCGCGGCCATTGCTGTATGCTGCCACCAAATGGTAAGTGTAGGTACCATCAGCGAGTGCATTATCGGCATACGACAATGCCGATGCCGGAAGCTCTGTAAGCAGGATGCCGTCGCGATAGAGCTTATAACTTGTCAGCACAGCCGTGCGGCTCTCCCTGCGTTCCACAAACTCCATGTCGTCGATAAAGAGGATGAATCCATCTTCCGACACGCAATGGATTGCAAAATAACGTGTATCTTCGGGAAGAGTGAACTCATGCTTCTCCCATTCACCACCTGTAGTGACAACATCGGCCAACGACTTGAACGAACGAACGTCAGTGTCGGAAGTGGAGTAAAGCACCTCAAACTTGTCCATGCCCTGCATCACATCGGCCGACTTAGCATAGAAATGAATAGTCTGACCACCAAACACTTCGGGCGAAATAAACCAGTCGTTGTTGGTAGCAGAGACAGCCTCACCCTGCGAATTGAGCTGATACCCTTGGAAACATGCGAGCACTTGGTTGCCAGTGCGAGGGTCGAAGCAATCATAGGGGAATAGAGCCTGAGACTTGTCCACGATGCCGAGCACAACCGGATTGAAGACCATGAACGATTGCGGCACGCCACTGTTTTCGAAATATACATTGGAGAAGCCCCAAGTCGGGTTGCCGTCGCCATCGACCATTGTATATCCGGCGAAGTCATCAATAGCGAATGGCACATGCTCCTCAAATCCGTCCTGCACCGCGTGAGCGTCAGGCTTATTCCAACTCAGGCTGATATTCTTGCCAGACACCTCGCCGGAAAGGCTGTGCACCTCAGGCATAGGAGGCAATATAACCTGCGTGCGGACTTCATCGGAGGTATTGTTGCCTGCCACTTCATCATCTGCCCATTCGATCACACCCCTTAACGTGTGTACGGTGCCACTCTCATCTTCACCGTAAGAGCGAGTAAAGCGGAAAGTATGATATTCCTTAGACTTTAAGGCGGCACCGGGAAGCGATGCGACTTGTGAACTTCCGTCTAACAAGTTCACCTTATAGGCACCGGCAGGCACATCGACTGCACCACGGTTGTATATGGTGAGCTTATAGACACCATCCTTACCACCCTCCACTTTGCCACTGCCTGTGAAGGCATAAGCCTGGAGGTCGTTGCTGATAAGATTTGAAACCTGCACACGGTCTACGCAAACACTCTGCTCACAGGCTGTAATGCCGTGCAAGGATATCCTGACGTATGGCTGGTTGCGATATGCAGTGAGGTCGAACGAATATTTCAGCCACCCGGTGCCAAGGTCATCCACATATATTGCATCGGCCAATGGCTCGCGTGAGCCATCTGCAAGCATAACCTCAGGAATAAGACGATCCTCGAAGCCTTCGTCCCATGCGCTATGCTCATCGGTATAGTTGTGGTAGAAATAGAACGAAAGCATTGGTGCTGACAACGAACTTATATTCAGCTTCGGCGATACGAGCAAACTCTCGTCGCCTATTCTGCCGTCGATGCCGAAGACCGCCAGACCACCATCGCTGTCGACAGGCTCGCAATATGGATTGGTGCCATAGGAGGCCACGCCCCAGTTCTGCACTTTGCCTTTGAGCTTGTACATAACCCAAGGTGTAGAGCTTACGGAAGCGTCGGCAAACGATTCTGCAAACTCTCCCTCATAAGGATTGCCATATACGATATAATCGGTAGATGCAGCCTCGCTGTATCCTACCGGACTCTTGGCAGTGACGATATAGGCCACAAGATGCTGCATCCGGCTTCCGTCGAGAGCATTGTCGGTATATGAAGTGCCCTTCACACCGGCTTGAAGCAGTTCGAGATTATCTTCAAACCGGTAGACACTGTAGGTGAGTTCATCGGCATTGATATATCCTCCGTTAACTCCTGCCTCGGGAGCTGTCCATGTCAATACAGGCACACCGCTTGCATCGCTCACGCTAAGCATTCCCACTGCTTGCGGTATGTCCCAGCCCACATAAACTCTTGTCTCGGCCTTTTCGCCTTGCTTGCCATTGGCATATGCCACCACCCTGTAATCCACATATCCGGCCACATTCTTGTCAGTCCAACTGTAAGAGGCACCCGGGGCCACATTAGCGGTATGAACAGGCTGCTCATCGTTGCCGTGATAGATTTCTATCTTATCGAGCGAAGTGAGGTTGAGGCCACCGATAGTCTGAGTGGGGGCAGAGAAAGAGACAACCGCCTTCTCCTCACCGGAAGCATCGGGCGTTACGGTCAGGCCGGTGACTGCGGCGGGGGCATCTACGTCGGGCACTATATCGACCACGATATTGCCCACGAAGCAATAGAAGCGTTTCTTAGGCGAAGTGATATGGAAACCTACATAATAATTGCCCGATTCGGCAGCCACGAAGTCGGCCGAGAAATTCATGCGCTCTTTATTGTTATAATCAGCTGCGGTGAGAATCGAGGTCTGCGCTGATACTGTGTTCTGCGGGCCGGCAGTAACCTCTACCCTCTCCTTGTCGCCTTTAGTCCAGAGGTCGAATGTGACGCGATATTTCTTCCCTTTCTCCACAGTGACGGGAGGTGTAATCAGCCAGTCGTCGGCAGCATACTCGGGATGATAGCCATAGACAGCGCAATTACCCTGGTCGGCCGCGTATTTAAAGTCGGGTCCATACATCCAGCCTCCCCAGCTGTATTGACCATCCCAGTCGCCATTGGCATCAATCACCGTGAACAGGTCATAAGCCTCCTTGCTCTCGAATCCGAATGAAACCGGGAGATTAGAGCCCATGCCGAACAGGGCGGATTCTGTCTGAGCAGCCACTCCCTCGCGGTCTCCACAATATGGAGTCACCACATAGTAGAAATTAGAAGCAGGCACATTGGCAGGGTCAGTGAAATAAGTTGCACTTATACCATCAGCCACAGTAACCTCATCAGGCATACGGACCACCGTATAGGTAAGCTGCGCGGGGTCTACATAGCCGTCATGACGGCCGGTTGCCGGAGCAGTCCAGGATATGTGAGCCTTTCCGTCGGTTGTAGCCTCCGCTTTGAGATTACCTACTGCCGCGGGTGCATCAATACCCACATACTTTGCAAGAGTGCGGCGCACACCGTCACCCTCTGCATTGGAGGCATAGGCAGTGACCGAGTGAACACCTTCTGTCAATGTACGGGGCAAAGTGATCGTCTCGCCCGGCGATACGCTCTTGCTCTCGGCATTGCCGCCATCCGTCAACACTGTAAGGGTCATTTCACCCGTCAACTTGGCACCTGAGCTTGTGGTGCCCGGCGCAGTAATCTTGAAGTTACCCGACAGCGAGGCTCCATCAAATTCTGCGGTTATATCCTCCACTGCCGCAGGTGCACCGTCAGCCACCGAGGGAGAAGGGATATAGAGACCTGTATACTCCTCATTGTTTGTGAAGTTAAAAATAAGGGATGCTTTGCCGGTGGCAGTGTCCACTTCATAGAGACCTGACCGGCCACTGGTCTGCACAGCCGCCCAATAGAGCTTGCCACTCACCGGATCGAAAGTCATGGACTGCGCATAATCTGCACTTATGCCGGTGGAGCCTATGCGTATGCAGTCGCCTGTAGTCTTGTTGATACTATAGAGCGATGCATCGTCACCTTTCGATATGCCATACAATTGTCCGCCTTGGGTGGAGGCAAGGGCTATCATTGAGGGTATCTGTGCTATTGGAGAAGCAAAACCTGTGTAAGGGTCAATCTCGGACAACGATGGATAGTATCGCTCTATCCAGCCGGTTTCATCGGTTACCTTAATATTGGCAAGAGCATATATGCGACCCTCAGTGGGGTCGTATGTCATGGCATTGGTAATCTGCTGCAAGTCGAAGCCTTCGTTGATAAACGAGAGTATGTTTTTCGAAAACTCATGAGTCTGGAGATCGTATGTGCAGAATGTTGTAAACGTAAATCCCATTTCCTCGGTATAGACATACGAATTCCAGTAATACTTCTTGCCATCGGAGCATCCTCCGCCATTGGCTTCGTAACTACCCTGATTGTATACAAGTTCAGGCAATGTGTAGTCTGAAGCCGTGAACTTGTAGATGCCGTATGCTCCGTTAGTGCCGGCCCACCGGTTGGAGTAGATAAGTGAGCCAAAAATCTCGGTGCCGTCACCGAGCACATATTGGGGAGCTTTTCCCCTGCTGTCTCTCATCATTGACTGCGTAGCGAGAGGAGCATCGGTCACATCGGTAAATGTGGTGAGATGACGCATGCTTCGTGTTGACACGGGGTCGGTCAAGACATGCCTTACCTTCCTCTCGGTAGTGGCCGTCGTTACGAATCTTGACATTTCAGGATTGTCAGGATTGAACACACCTTTTTTCTGGGCAGCTACGGGCAGGAGAGCCAATATGCCACACGCCACCACTATTGCCTGTTTTTGTCGTGTTTTCATCATAAAGTTATTATTTTGCTAATTATATTCATATCTTAGAAATATCCTAAGTCATCAAATATGGATAAATATTGACAGCTTTAAAAACCGTACTGCAATTTTGCATTTCAAACTATGCCAATTGCCTAAACAAAGTTTAACAATTGCAAATTTAGCTAAAATAATCAACTTTCCTAAATTTAACCCCTTTTATTTTACAAATTGTCAAATAAAATACAAGAGAAAGAAACTTTAGGCAAAAAACAAGCAGTATGTATCATAAATCGATTTATGATACATACTGCTAACAAAAAGTTTGCGACCCGGCAGGTCAGCTGCCTTGTGGCGTGTCAGTCAAGTTTAAGCACGGCGAGGAAAGCCTTCTGCGGCACTTCTACCGAACCGATTTGCTTCATGCGCTTCTTGCCGGCTTTCTGCTTCTCAAGGAGCTTGCGCTTTCGCGATATGTCACCACCATAGCACTTTGCCGTCACATCCTTGCGCACTGCCTTTACAGTCTCGCGTGCGATAATCTTGGCGCCTATTGCCGCCTGGATGGCAATATCGAATTGCTGGCGCGGAATAAGCTCCTTGAGTTTCTCGCACATGCGACGTCCGAACCTCACGGAGTTGGCTTCATGGGTTAGCGTGGAGAGCGCATCGACACTCTCGCCATTGAGCAGTATGTCGAGTTTCACGAGTTTGGACTGACGATAGTCATGAATGTGATAATCGAAGCTCGCGTAACCCTTCGACACGCTTTTCAGTTTGTCGTAAAAGTCAATCACAATCTCGCCCAAGGGCATATCGAATGTAAGCTCCATACGGTTGCCCGAAATATACTCCTGTTTGAGGAGTTCACCGCGCTTGCCGAGGCAAAGGGTCATAATCGGACCGATAAAATCAGCCTGTGTTATGATGGTGGCGCGGATATATGGTTCCTCTATATAGTCAATAGCTGTAGGCTCAGGCAAGCCTGAGGGATTGTGCACTTCCGTTTTGTTGCCTTTCTTGTCGGTAACGATATATGAGACGTTTGGCACGGTGGTTATCACATCCATGCCGAATTCTCGGCCGAGGCGTTCCTGCACAATCTCCATATGTAGCAGTCCAAGGAAACCGCATCGGAAACCGAAGCCAAGCGCCACAGATGATTCGGGCTGGAATGTGAGCGAGGCGTCGTTGAGCTGGAGCTTCTCGAGCGAGGCACGAAGATTTTCGAAATCTTCGGTCTCTATAGGATATACACCGGCAAAGACCATCGGCTTAACCTCCTCAAAACCGGCTATCGCTTTGTCGCAAGGTTTGTTTACATGGGTGATGGTATCGCCTACGCGAACCTCTTTTGATGACTTTATGCCCGATATGATGTAGCCCACATTACCGGCAGACAATTCCTTGCGGGGCGACATGTCGAGTTTCAGAACACCTATCTCGTCGGCATGATATTCCTTACCTGTAGAGACAAATTTCACGAAATCATCGGTGCGGATGGTACCGTTTACTATCTTATAATATGCGATAATACCTCGAAATGGATTGAACACAGAATCGAAGATAAGGGCTTGAAGTGGGGCTTCCGGATCTCCCTTTGGTGCCGGAACACGCTCTACAATTGCGCGAAGCACCTCATCAATACCCATACCGGTCTTGCCGGAGGCCCGGATTACTTCAGAGGGATCGCAGCCGAGCAGATCCACAATCTGGTCTTCCACCTCGTCGGGCTTTGCACTGTCGAGGTCGCACTTGTTGATGACCGGGATAATCTCCAGATCGTTATCGATAGCCATGTAGAGATTCGATATAGTCTGAGCCTGGATTCCCTGCGAACCGTCCACAATCAGCAATGCCCCCTCGCAGGCGGCAATTGAACGTGACACTTCGTAGGAGAAGTCCACGTGTCCGGGAGTGTCAATAAGATTGAGCACATATTTCTGACCGTCGAGTTCGTATTCCATCTGTATGGCATGGCTTTTGATTGTGATGCCACGCTCACGCTCGAGATCCATATCGTCGAGCACTTGGGCCTCCATATCCTTTGCGGCTACGGTGCCGGTGCGTTCGAGCAGACGGTCGGCAAGCGTTGACTTGCCGTGATCGATATGAGCTATAATGCAGAAATTTCGGATATTCTTCATATTATAATAACATCTTTCTTAACCCCACTCCCCTACCAAATTACAAAATTAATAAAAAATTTGCGCAACAACGGCATTTCACAAAAAATAGTGCTTGAAATGGAAAGCTTTGGCTCGAGCACAATTCTACCTGAGGTTATTTTTTCACAAATTGTTTTGGCACGAGGAAAGGTGACGAAAACAGGGGAGCAATCGCCGCTTTCTTTGATAAAGGGAACCTGACCACGTTCTTCAACCTGCAACAACGAACAATTTGAACACATTTCACTCGGAGACATGTATTCAATCACCAACTTACAGGATTGTCCCCGTAGATTAAAAAATCCGTCCCTGCAAGAAGAACCGAGTGAACTTCTTCATATTTTTCTTTGGAGAGATGATTGATATATCACATAGGGCAATGTAACGAAAGAGCATGTGCCATCATTTGTGTATGTCTTACAGTACCTATAATTCCAAATAAACGGCATTGCGGAGCCATCCATCCAAGAAAGATGGACGTTTCTTGGAAAAACTTGACGACTTGAAAGAACAGTTTGAAGATTTAAGTGTGGTCTCATAATATCATGACAATCGGTATGTCAACATAATCATCTGAAATACCGATTATTTTTCGTAATTTTGCGGCGATAGTAATTTTGGAGCCGCGAGCACTTCGTGGTTGCAATTACAATAACACTGACAGATGGAAGACCAAGCAGACAATGATATAATAATGGCCTCGGACAAAAATGCAAATGCTGGTTCGGCTTTAATGCCAATTGAAAATTTGATATACGTCATCAGAGGAGAACATGTAATGCTCGACAGCGATTTAGCTCGCCTGTATGGAGTTGAAACCAAATACCTCAAAAGAGCCGTAAAATCCAATATATCTCGGTTTCC
Organism: uncultured Muribaculaceae bacterium; assembly: GCA_910586175.1. Taxonomy (GTDB): domain Bacteria; phylum Bacteroidota; class Bacteroidia; order Bacteroidales; family Muribaculaceae; genus Lepagella. The sequence goes on from CAJUIJ010000004.1 coordinate 11,112, forward strand.
CGCAGATTTTATGATAGAACTTTCCCTTGAGGAACTGGATGACTTGAGGTGCAAAAATTGCACCTCAAGTTCCGGCAATGGACACGGTGGTACCCGTTACAAACCGTATGCTTTTACCGAACAAGGAGTTGCCATGCTTAGCAGCGTATTAAGGTCTGAACAAGCCATCGAGATTAATATTCGCATTATGAGGGCATTTATTGCCATGCGTAGTTTTTGGCATGCAAATGCGCATGTGTTTAAACGGTTGGAAACATTGGAGCATAATCATCTTCTCTTGCACCGTCATATCTCCGATACGGACAGGAAGATTGACGAGGTGCTGACTCGCCTTGACAACAAAGATGCAGAACCAATTGAGGGATTCTTCTTTGACGGTCAGATTTTTGATGCATATACTCTAATCTCTGATTTGGTGCGTAAGGCTAAGACAAGAGTTATTCTTATTGACAATTATGTAGACGATAGGATTCTAAAAGTTCTTGACAAGAGAGCCGAGGGCGTAACTGCAACAATTTATACCGACCCAAGACATTCCCATATTGAGAATGATTTGCGTAAGCATAATGCCCAGTATCCGGCAATCACCGTTCATCATTGCTCAAACGTACACGACCGTTTTCTTATTATAGACAATACCATCTATTTCATAGGCGGTTCAATCAAAGACCTTGGCAAGAAAATCGTTGCCTTCAGCCAAATGCATCAGAATCCTGATGACATACTATCTAAAATCAGATAGCAGTAAAAGTTACGAAAACAGGAATACATTAAAGACATAGAGGACACGTCAGAGAAACTCCTCCTTACCCAAAGCTTACTCTAAAAGTAGAAAGAGGCGTTAAGGTATGCGCCTTGCATGAATGGTTTCTTCGGGTAGTATTCGGCGAAGGAGTGGCCTTTATAAGAGAGATGACGGTATTGGCTGTATACGTCATGATTCGACAGCATATAGCCGGCGCTGATTCCAATAGGACCGATGTTGACATATATACCGGCTCGCAGGTCTACTGCAAACCATTGGCCACCCGTTGTGTGTATCCATTTTCGCTTATAGTCGGGCCAATGTGTATACTGACATACATATGCAGACGTAAATGGAAGATTGAGCATTACACCCGGCTCTGCAAATATGCCGATATCCACTTTTTTAATTTTCAACGCCGGTGATTTCAGAATCAGTGAAGGCCGCAGATAAATATTATACGGTTTATTGTCGTCGCTTTCTATCTTCCAATCATTTCCGGAAGCCCTCCCCTCTTCATACAAAACTTTCCAGAATCCGAAAGCGCTACCCAATCCAATGTAACGGTTGAACATGTAGTGATAGGAAAATTCAAGTTGATATGAATCGGATGAAGTGAGTGCGCCGCTAAATGCTACACGATTGTTATTGAAATCGAAGTTTTCTTCTCTCTTTTCTTGATCATCTTGCGCATGACATGGAAGTGCCAACAGTGTTGTTACCAGACTTAATATTACTTTAATACTCTTTTTCATATACATCTCAGCTGTTTAACGAATAACCGCCAATCGTTATTACATATCAGCAGGATTGTGGAAACAATCTTTGTGCCAGTTTTCTATATTGTTGTCAATATAGTTCATTATGTTGTCGTATGATTTCTGAGTTCGGATTATGTGTTCATGATATAGTCTTTGCCATATTCGCTTCTGTGATTCTTTATTTATATCTACTATTTTTTGTCGGTATTCTCTTGTTACTGCTGCTTTGTAGTTGCCTATTATTTTTGCGAGCATGCTGTTGTGGTGGATTGGGGTATACATTTTTTTGGGCACGGTCTCTTTGGGCGCGATACATCGCCCTCGTTGCACGGCAGCATTTTTTATATATAGGAACAAAATTTGGAGAGTTTCTGTCTATGCTTTATCTTTGCATTATCAAAGATCAAATATTTGCTTTATCAAGGATTAAATAATAAGTTAACCGGATTATGAGTCAATTTGAAGAGGAGTGGGCCAAGATGCTTGGGGGCGAGATTTATGATGCTGTTCATCCTGAGTTTCTGCGACGGCTTGAAGTTACGCGCCAACGCTTATGGGAATTCAATAATCTGAATCCTTCGCATACGGAAGAGTTAAAACGTATATTCCGCAGTATCGTACAGGATTGCGGTGAGAAGTTTCACGTCAACCAGCCGTTTCGTTGTGACTATGGCTGCAACATTCACATCGGCAATAACTTTTTTGCCAATTTTAATCTGACGATTCTTGATGAAGCTCCTGTGACTATTGGCGATAATGTCTTTATCGGCCCTAACGTAAGCATCTATACCGCGTGTCACCCTTTGGAACCGGAAGCACGAAATACAGGCGTGGAATGGGCAGAGGCTGTGACAATAGGCAACAGTGTATGGATTGGAGGCGATGCAACTATTCTGCCGGGAGTGACCATCGGCGACAACTGCGTAATTGGAGCCGGAAGCGTCGTTACCAAAGATGTGGAGCCAAACAGTGTTGCCGCAGGAAATCCGGCAAGAATCATCAAGAAATTGCAATGAAGCCACCTCATACTGCTGTACTTACGAAATCAATACGCAGTAATACAAATCACCCCGGCGAGATAGACGCGCCGGGGTGATTTCTTATTTTCGAGTCTTGTTGATAACTATTTATTTAGCGAGGGGACAGCGGGGTTTGAGCTGCTTGAAGAAGTCGTTGCCCTTGTTATCCACGAGAATGAAGGCGGGGAAGTTTTCCACCTCTATCTTCCAGATTGCCTCCATGCCGAGTTCGGGATACTCCAGAAGTTCCACACTCTTGATGGAATCTTGGGCGAGTATCGCCGCCGGACCTCCAATCGAGCCGAGGTAGAAACCTCCATGCTTCTTGCAGGCATCGGTGACTTGCTGTGAGCGGTTGCCCTTGGCAATCATCACCATAGAGCCTCCGGCAGCCTGGAACTGGTCAACATAGGGGTCCATACGACCAGCCGTGGTTGGTCCGAATGATCCGGAGGGCATGCCTTCGGGCTTCTTGGCCGGACCTGCATAATAAATAGGATGGTCCTTGAGATACTGCGGCATGGGTTCGCCGTTATCAAGACGCTCCTTAATCTTGGCGTGCGCGATGTCACGACCCACTATGATAGTACCGTTGAGCGAGAGGCGAGTTGAGACAGGATATTTGTCAAGCTGCTCAAGAATCTCCTTCATCGGACGGTTGAGGTCAACGCTCACCACTTCACCCTCACCGGCCTGACGCATCTCAGCCGGTATGAGTTCGCCGGGATTCTCATCGAGTTTCTCGATCCAGAGGCCTTCGCGGTTGATCTTAGCCTTGACGTTGCGGTCGGCAGAGCAGCTCACGCCCATACCCACCGGGCAAGAAGCACCATGGCGAGGCATACGGATCACACGGATGTCGTGTGCAAAATACTTGCCGCCAAACTGAGCGCCGAGACCGATGCAATGAGCAGCTTCGAGGAGTTCCTTCTCGAGTTCGACATCGCGGAATGCGTGACCATACTCATTACCCTCAGTGGGAAGATTATCATAATACTTCACGCTTGCCTTCTTCACAGCAGCGAGGTTTGCCTCGGCAGATGTGCCACCGATTACAAAAGCGATATGATAGGGTGGGCAGGCAGCAGTGCCGAGCGTCTTCATCTTCTCGATAAGGAAAGGCACGAGTGTCTTCTTATTGAGTATAGCCTTTGTCTCCTGATAGAGGTAAGTCTTATTGGCAGAGCCGCCACCCTTTGCCACGAACAGGAACTTATATTCGTCGCCCTCTTCGGCATGAATCTCGATCTGAGCCGGGAGGTTACAACCGGTGTTTACCTCGTCATACATGTTGAGGGGGGCATTCTGCGAGTAGCGCAAATTGTTTTCAGTGTAAGTCTTGTATACACCGAGCGAGATTTTCTCCTCATCGTTGCAACCGGTCCATACCTGCTGGCCCTTGTAGGCAGCGCAGATAGATGTTCCCGTGTCCTGACAGAACGGGAGCACACCCTTGGCGGCAACTTCCGCATTGCGGAGCATGGTGAGTGCCACATACTTGTCGTTTTCTGTAGCTTCGGGATCGCTCAAGATCTTGGCCACCATCTCGTTGTGCTCACGGCGGAGCAAGAACGAGCAATTGTGCGACGCCACATTGGCGATGATGGTGAGAGCCTCGGGGTCCACCACGAGCATCTCGTGGCCGTTCCAATTCTCGACTTTCACATGGTCCTTGGTGATGAGCTGATACTCAGTGGTATCAGGTCCGAGAGGAAACATTTCCTGATAATGAAAAGGTTTTGTAGCCATTAACTTAATATTATAATGATGTATAATCACGGTATATGAAACAGCCCTCACGAATGTGACAGGCACACTTCACCGCAAATTTAATAAATAAAGATTGAAAAAGCGTAAGAAAAACTTCAAAAAAAAGGAAAATGAGGTTTAACCGATATAGAAAGGGGTGTAAAATTGCATAATTCCAAATAAATATATAATTTTGCAATTGCTTTTGTCCGCACTGCTCAAGCAGGGGTGGAAAAGTGTAGTGTCTTATGTCGTGGTATGTGATGCGCGATCTCACACGCGCCAACAATAAGCGGCCTGGCTGGAAGAGGCTTTCAGATGCAGGTTACAGGGTCTTCACACCGATGACCTGGAAGATCAGGCATTCGAGTGTGGGCAAGACTACGCGTCAGTTGTGTCCGGTGATTCATGACCTGCTGTTTGTGGAATCCACGCGCGAGGAGCTTGATCCCTTTGTAGAACGTGAGCCTATGATACAGTATCGCTACGTGAAGGGGGGTGCTTATCGCGAGGCCATGGAAGTAAGCTCCGAAGAGATGGAACGTTTCATACGGGCAACCTCAGACTCAGCCAAGACCACCTATTATCGTCCGGAAGAAATCACACCGACGATGATAGGCAAGGAAATCAGGATAATCGGAGGGGCACTCAACGGTATGTCAGGAAGACTACTCTCGGTTAAGGGGATGCGCAAGAAAAGAATGATTGTGGAGATAAGCGGGATGCTGACAGCAGCCGTTGAAGTGGAACGAGACTTCATAGAATTTGTGTGATCAAATGTCAAAAAAATTCGATGCATCACAAAGTGCGAACAAGACAACAAGACAACGAAACATTAGTTTAGACAACTATATCAGCTTGAAAAAATAATAGAGAAGAAAGCATAAATAAAATGAAAACCAGAAAAAAGATTATGCTTGGAGGGATCATGGCCTGCATAGCGATGACCTCATGTACATCTACCAAACAGGTAGCATATTTCCAAGATCTTAATCCGGGCGACCAGAACGCAATCATAGCGGAGAGCCCGATAAGGCTTCAACCTAACGACAAAGTGACGATAATCGTGAGCACGAGCGACGGACGACTGAACTCCCTGTTCAATTTAGCAGTGTCGCGCTCCACTATAGGAGGGTCAAGCTCTTCGGGATCCGGAATGTCATCTACTTCTAATGAAAGTACAGCGGCATTCACTATAGACTCGCACGGCGACATCAACTTCCCGGTGCTCGGCAAGCTCCATGTGGCAGGCATGACACGCGAGGAACTGGCAGAATATGTGCGTCGTGAACTTATAAGCCGCGATTTGGCAAAGAATCCTATCGTGACAGTCGAATATCTCAACCTCACGGTGACTGTGCTCGGTGAAGTGGGACGAGCCGGACGTCAAGTCATAAATAAAGAGGGTTACACCATACTTGACGCCATAGGCCAAGCTGGCGATCTCACTATCTATGGCCAGCGCGACAATATCAAGGTGCTTCGTGAGGAGAACGGCATGCAGAAAGTATACATGGTAAACCTCAACGATGGCAAGAAGCTGATACAGTCGCCGGTATACTTCCTGCGCCAAAACGATGTGATATATGTAGAACCCAACAATACAAAGAAACGCAACAGCACCCCCAACGGCAACACCGCCTTGACTCCGGCTTTCTGGATCTCTCTGGCATCGTTTGTGGCCTCAATGTCTGTGCTGATAGTGAACCAAACTAAATAACAATGGCAACACCAATAAAAATAGAGGGCGCCAACGAGACGGCAGTAAAAACCTCCGTGAGCAGACCCTCAAAGATTTCAGGCGGCATGCGCGTCAAAGAGTTCCTCTACCTATGTCTTGAAAACTGGCTTTGGTTCGTGATTTCCATTGCAGTGTGCTTGGCATGTGCCTACGTCTATATAAAAAAATCACAGCCCACCTATAGGAAAACAGCCTCTATCCTTATCAAGATAGATGAAGGAGGACGCTCGGTGAAGGAAGGTTCGCTGATGTTTGCCGACTTAGGTATAGCCAGCAACAACTCGCACATCATGGACGAATACCAGATTATGCGTTCGCCCGATATGATCCGCGATGTTGTGAGGAAGCTCAACCTCAATATGATGTACAGCACGGAAGGCAAGTTCCGCTCGATACCTCTGTATGGCAGCCAACTGCCTGTGCAGGTCACTATGCCGGATCTCGGCGATGAGGACTACGCTTCGTTCAAGCTCGACCTGAAAGGAAACGGAGAATACACCATCAGCGACATGGCACTTCGCGGCAAGGCATTGGAGCATTCACCCGTTGCAGGACGCATAGGCACACCCGTGCGCACACCTATGGGCACCGTAAATGTGGCTCCCGGCCAGAGCTATAAAGGCAACGAGGAGATGCAAATCAATGTGACCCACAACACTGTGAAAGGTGCGGCAGCAGGAATAAGCGGAGGTCTGGGTGTGGAAGTTGATGAGCACTCCTTCAACATGCTCAACCTTTCGATGGTAGACTGGTCGCCCGAACGCGCTCAGGATATACTCAAGCAGCTTATAGCGAGCTACAGCGACCGCTGGATGCAGGAGAAACGTACACTTGCTGACAACACGAGCAAATTTATAGAAGAGCGCGTGCAGCTCCTCCACTCCGAGCTCGGCGACGTGGACAGCGACATATCTGAATTCAAGAGTGCAAACCTTGTGCCTGACATCAATGCCGCCGCATCACTCGCCATGAGTCAGGCTTCGCAGTCGACTATGGTGCTAAAGGACCTTCGCAACCAGGAATATATGGCCAAATATATCCGAAACTACCTGCGCAACACCGAGAACACCAACAAACTTCTCCCCTCTGCCACCGGATTCTCGAGCAGTATGCTCTCCGGCCAGATAGGCCAATACAATGCAAAGATATTGGAGCGCAACAGCCTTGTGGCTCAAAGTAGCGCAAGCAACCCGCTCGTAAACCAGCTCGATCAGGAACTGTCTGCAATACGCGGTGCGCTTCTCGCCTCGCTCGACAACGAGCTCGTGGCACTGCACGAACAGATCAAGAGCACAGAAGGCATGTCAGGCACCGCCACTTCAAAGATAGCCTCCAATCCGCGTCAGGCCAAATACCTGCTTAGCGTGGAGCGTCAGCAGAAAGTGAAAGAGTCGCTCTATCTATACCTGCTTCAGAAGCGTGAGGAGAACCAACTTGACCAGGCATTCACTTCATACAACACCCGCATCGTACGTGAGCCCGACGGCAGCAACAGTCCCATCGCCCCCAACAAGGCAATGATATGGCTTGTCGGTTTTGTAATCGGTCTTGCAATCCCGGTGCTCTACCTGTTCCAGCGCGAGCTGAGCGTGCATGTGGTGCGTGGCCGTAAGGATATAGCAGACATGAAGATTCCATTGGCCGGAGAACTCCCCTTGCACAGCAAGAAACAGAAGCTCCCCAAATTCAGCGACAGCAAAAAGAAATCCACTCCGATCATGGCAGTCAAGGAGAACTGCCGTAACTCGATCAACGAGGCATTCCGTGTGCTGCGCACCAACCTGGAGTTCATGTTTGCCAACAACTCCACCTCACGTGTGGTGATGCTGACATCATCAAACCCCGGCAGTGGCAAGACATTCGTGACCTACAACCTGGCCAAGAGCTTCGCCATAAAGGGAAAGAAAGTGATAGTGCTTGACCTCGATATGCGCAAGGCTTCGCTCAGTCAATATGTAGAATCTCCTGAAACCGGAATCTCCGACTACCTGGCCAACCGCGTAAATGACATAACAT
>CAJUIJ010000004.1:19152-37112 GCA_910586175.1 uncultured Muribaculaceae bacterium
ATGGCTGTGATACCGGTGGGCACAATTCCGCCCAACCCCACAGAATTGCTCTTCAGCGACAGGCTCCATGCGCTAATTGAAGACCTCCGCGTGCATTACGACTATGTCTTTATAGACTGTCCGCCTATCGAGGTTGTGGCAGACTCGACCATCATCAGCAAATATGCCGACCACACGCTCTTCGTGATACGCGCCGGCATACTCGACCTTTCGATGCTACCCATAATCGACGAAATGTATGAGAAGGGACAATATCCTATGATGTCGCTGGTGCTCAACGGCACAGTCAACCCGCGAAACTCATATGCACGCCGATATGGCAATCCGTACAGCTACGGATATGGCTATGGCATCGGCTATGCTTATGCTACAGAAGACTAATTATAAAGAAATGGCCGTGCACTTATAGTACGGCCATTTCTTTTTTTAATTTTATATTTTAAATCGAAATACATTACTACATATGAAAGGCATCGTACTTGCAGGAGGCTCCGGCACCCGCCTCTACCCAATCACCAAGGGAGTCAGTAAACAATTGCTGCCCATCTATGACAAGCCGATGATATATTATCCCATCTCGGTGTTGATGCAAGCCGGCATCCGCGAGATACTGATAATCTCGACACCACATGACCTGCCCGGTTTCAAGCGGCTTCTCGGTGACGGCAGCGACTTCGGTGTGCGCATGGAATATGCAGAACAACCCTCGCCCGACGGACTCGCCCAGGCATTCATAATCGGACGTGACTTCATAGGCGATGACTCGGCTTGCCTTGTACTCGGCGACAACATATTTCATGGTGCAGGATTCAGGAGCATACTTAAGGAAGCTGTACACAATGTGGAGAAAGAGAACAAGGCCACGGTGTTCGGCTACTGGGTGGATGACCCCGAACGCTACGGTGTGGCAGACTTCGACCACGACGGCAATTGCCTTTCGATAGAGGAGAAACCCACACATCCGAAGTCCAACTATGCCGTGGTGGGACTCTACTTCTACCCCAACAAGGTGGTGGATGTGGCTGCCTCAATCAAGCCATCGGCACGTGGCGAACTCGAAATCACCACTGTTAACCAGACATTTCTCAACGATGGCGAACTGAAAGTTAAGGTTCTTCCGCACGGCTTCGCATGGCTCGACACAGGCACACACGACTCCTTGGCCGAAGCCTCCAATTATGTGGAAGTGCTTGAGAAACGCCAGGGACTTAAGATAGCATGTCTCGAAGGCATAGCCTACCGACAAGGATGGATAAGCCGCGAGAAGATGCAGCAGCTTGCCGAGCCAATGCTAAAGAATCAATATGGACGTTACCTGCTCAAGGTAATCGACGAACTTGACCGCACCCGCGACGCGAACCTGCGTTAGCAGATGACCGACTTATCAAAACATCAACACAAAATAGCGAAAGCATAACAATGAATATTACAAAAACAGCGATAGAAGGAGTGGTGATTATCGAACCTAAACTGTTCAATGACTCACGAGGCTACTTCTTCGAGAGCTACAACAAGAAAGCATTTGACGAAGAAGTGGCCAAAGTGGATTTTGTGCAAGACAACGAGTCATGCTCCACGCGAGGCGTGATGCGCGGGCTCCATTTCCAACTCCCACCATACACTCAGGCCAAACTTGTGAGATGCGTGGAAGGACGTGTGCTCGATGTCGCCCTGGACCTTCGCAAAGAGAGTCCCACTTACGGGCAGCATGTCTCCGTGGAACTCTCTGCTGAAAACCATCGCCAATTTTTTATACCCGAAGGTTTCGCGCATGGATTTGCTGTGCTGAGCGAGCGCGCAGTATTCCAATACAAATGTAATAACTTTTACGCACCCGGCCACGAAGGTGGCATCTCAATACTCGATGACACCCTCGGCATTGACTGGCAAATCAAACCGGAAGAGGCGATACTCTCCGACAAGGATACAAAGCACCCGCTCTTCGCAGACTTCAAGAGCCCTTTCTGAAGTATGTCCGGATCATCAATATAGCATACAATATGGCCTAAACCATCAAGCAAAATGCTTTTAACATAGGGGGCGCACTGACAGGGTGCGCCCCCTAAATTTGTTGGCAATTCAACTTTTTTTGGTTAACTTTGTCAATTAAATAGACATCTACGACCCGCTTTGCTCGCAGAGGGGGTCGCTTGTAATGTGTCTATAAATTCATAAAACGCGACTATGAGACTTAAAAAACTGATATATCTATTATTATGCGCAGTGTTGACGATTGGTGTTGTCAATGCTGAGCATGCATATGCTGCTTCAAAGTCAAAGGCCAGGACATCGCAAAGCTCGAAATCAAAATCGAAAAAATCGGGCAAGACAAGCAACTCCAAGAAAAAAGGCCGCAAGAAGAGCACCAAATCAAAATCGAAAAAAACGACACGCAATAAGAAAGGCTCAACGTCTAAAAATCGTGGCAAGAAACGTAACCGAGGAGGTAACGTGGCAAAATCATCTTACAAGGCGCCACCGAAAGAGCAGCCTCAAAATGACTCGCTGACGTTAACGGTAAACCGCAAGCTGATAGAGAGTATCCCTAAGCACCTTAACCCCGGTGGACTACGGGTCAACAGCGTCAGAGCCAACAAGGATGCGCGTTTGGCAGTGGTAGGACTCAACGAGAATTTTACCTACATGCCGATAACGCGCAATCTGATAGACTCACTCTCAACGGTAATCAAGGGTTTCCTGCCGGACTCATTGGCAGGTTACCGCGTGGCTCTCAATGTGGGCAACCGCTCTCTCGCCTATTTTATTCATAAGGTGGACAAACTGCCTGAGAAATATCGCAAAAACCCGGCATTTGTAGAAGAGGTGCATCCGGATATCGTGGCCACCAAGGGTATGGACAACGACATACTTGCCCTCTGGCACTCACATGGCCGATATTTCAAGAACGGCAGCTGGCAATGGCAACGCCCCGTGCTATATGAAACGATAGAGGACATATATACGATGGGCTATATATTGCCCTATGTAGTGCCTATGCTTGAAAATGCAGGCGCATACGTGATGCTTCCGCGCGAGCGAAATACCAATCGCCATGAGGTGATTGTAGACAATGATCTCAACGAAGAGGGTCAGATATATTCGCAACCATTCTACAAAGAAAAGAGCTACACCAACAAATGGGAAACCGGTGAAGGCGAGGGCTTCATCTATGACTTGCCTGATTTCCGCGACACAGAGAACCCATTTGAAAACGGCACATACCGACAGGTGAAAAGCCAGAAAGGTGGCACACCCTCGGTGGCGGCATGGTATGCCGACATACCGGAAGATGGCGAATATGCCGTGTACGTCAGCTACAAGACTCTACCCAACTCTACTGCCGATGCACATTACACCGTGAACTATTCGGGAGGCTCTAAAGAATTCAAGGTGAATCAGCAGATGGGAGGAGGCACATGGATATACTTGGGTACTTTCCCGCTTGAGGCAGGTTACAGCGACGTGGAACCAATCGTCACGCTGACCAACCAGACTGACGGGATAGCAGGCACCATGGTCACAGCTGATGCAGTGAAGATTGGCGGAGGCATGGGCAACATAGCCAGAAGTCCGCGCAGGTCAGACATATATTACGATCCCTCCACCCCGGAGAGCGCACCCGCTGACGAAGAGGCTGAAGAGGAGGAAGATGAAGAAACCAACGAAGAGACCATCTCAGAGAGCAGCGACGACATAGCCGACACTGCGGAGTCTGCTGCCGAACAACCCAAGGAGACAAACACTCCGGCCGACAACAGCAAGAAAGGGCCGGCTCCGACATTCCGCACATCGGGTATGCCCCGCTTTCTTGAAGGTGCACGCTATTGGCTGCACTGGGCCGGATTTCCGGAATATGTATATTCCCCCTACCATGGCAACGATGATTATAAAGATGACTACACCGGCCGCGGACACTGGGTTAACTATCTTGCAGGCGGCTCACGTGTACTCCCCGACCGCGAGGGTCTGAATATACCTGTTGATGCAGCATTCGCACTTCACAGCGATGCCGGCAAAAGGTCAGACGACTCATTTGTCGGCACGCTCGGCATATACTTCACCCAGAATGGTGACTCATATAAAGACGGCACACCCCGAATCAACTCACGCATGCTCACCGACATGATAATGCAGCAGATCACCAACGACATCAGGCGCACAGAAGAGCCTGCGTGGACACGTCGCTCCATGTGGGATAAATCGTATGTGGAGGCACGTGTGCCGGAGGTACCCACCACACTGATAGAGTTGATGAGCCATCAGAACTATGCGGACATGACCTATGGGCGAGACCCGGAATTCCGTTTCACAGTGGGGCGGGCCATATACAAGGGTCTTGCACGCTTTATGGCCGAACGCAAAGGACGCGACCTGGTGATTCAACCCCTCCCCGTGCACGATTTCATGATAAAGCGCACAAAAGCTGACCATTACCGGTTGAGCTGGAAGCCGACTGACGATCCATTGGAACCGACCGCCAAACCCGACACATACATCATAATGGAGCGTTCGGGCGATGACCTCGGTTTCCACAAGATAGGCCAGACCAAGTCGACACACTTCGACATCAAGGTGACCGACCACGACATACACAGTTTCTACATCATAGCAGCCAATGCCGGTGGCAAGGCATTCCCCTCCGAGACGCTGGCGCTGCGCGAGGCAGCCGGCAGCGAAAAGCCGATGCTGATAGTCAATGGATTCACTCGCATCAGCGCACCCGGACACCATGCCACAGAAACAGAAGCCGGTTTCGACTCAAAAGATGACTTCGGTGTGCCATATGTAAAAGACATATCATTTGCAGGCTATCAGACAGAATTCAGACGCAATGCCGGGGAAAGCTCAGGGCGTAGCGGACAAAGCTTCGTGACGCAGGTTATCGCAGGCAATACATTCGATTACCCTGCCGTGCATGGCGTGGCCATATCTGCTGATAACCACGGATTCGTATCTGCCTCCGTGAGCAGCGTAATCAATGGTGAGGTGAAACTTTCAGACTACACCACCGTAGACCTGATATTGGGCAAGCAGAAAAGCACATTGACCGGACGCGGCCATAAGGGTGTGCGTTACCGCGCATTCCCTGAGAAGCTGCAAAAAGAACTGCGTAAATATGTGGAACGTGGCGGCGACCTTATAGTAAGCGGCCAGTATGTGGCGAGCGACTTATACGACAACCGCAGCTCCATGGCCGACAGGAAATTTGCAGCAGAGGTGCTCGGAGCTGCCATGCCGGCCAACGACGAGCGTCAGTCAGGCACCGTGCGCGACAAGACCGGAAAGAGCATGCGATACTCATCGTCGCTAAACAAGGATATTTATATCGTAGAAAAACCTGATGTGCTTGTACCATCTGAAGAAGCTGAAACCGAAGAGATACTCACCTTCGGCGAAAGCGGTTCGAGGGCCGGACATGTGGTGGACTACGGACGCGGGCAAGTAGCTGTGCTCACAGTGCCAATAGAAGCACTCACCGATGCTGATGAACGCGCCTCACTCATGAAAAAGATACTCACCAAACTGAAATGAAAATAATTCGATTCACCAATATAAACTCGCTACGCGAACAGATATTGAACGCGAGCCTTGAGCAGTTTGTGCTCGTGCAGCTCGACGACAAAGAGTTGGAACTGGACACCACATGTGTGCACAGGCTCACTCAAGTGGCCTCCGAATGCGACTCCACGCTCACATTCTCTTACTTCCGCGACCGTCTGCCCGACGGCACCCTGCGCGATCATCCCGTAAACGATTACCAGCCCGGTTCGCTGCGCGATGATTTCGACTTCGGTTCGTTGGTGCTTCTTAACGCTGCCGACGTGCTCGCTGTGACTGAAAACATGACCGAAGAATCAAAGATGCTTGACGGCGGCTGGTATGCCCTGCGACTGCGTGTCACCATGGGACGCATGATAGCCATGGTGCCCGAGTATCTTTATACTGCTTCACAGACCGACCTGCGTGACAGCGGCAAGAAACAACACGACTATGTGGATCCGCGCAAACGGGAATACCAACGCCAGATGGAAGAGGTTCTTATCGCGCACCTCAACGAGACCGGCGGGGCTGTCGACACCTCGGTGCGAGAGGATGTGGACTACGACAGCGAAGAGTTTGAAGTGGAGGCTTCGGTGATTATACCGGTGCGCAATCGGGTGCTCACCATCATGGACGCTGTAAAGAGTGCCTTGTCGCAGAAGACAGATTTCAAAATGAATGTGCTTGTAGTAGACAATGATTCTACCGATGGCACACGAGAACTATTAGAACAAGTTGAAGACCCGAGACTGGTGCTAATCAGGGTGAGCGAAGATGAGCATCTCGGCATAGGTGGATGCTGGAACCGCGCACTGCTCGATTCGAAATGCGGACGGTTCGCAATCCAACTCGACTCAGATGACATATACAACTCTCCCGACGTAGTGACCACTATCGTGGAGAAATTCAGAAGCGGCAATTACGCGATGGTGATAGGCAGCTACATGCTCACTGATTTCGATGGCAACATAATACCGCCAGGACTCATAAGCCATGACGAATGGACTGATGAGAACGGACCCAACAATGCTCTTCGCATCAACGGTCTCGGTGCCCCACGCGCATTCTTCACACCGGTGGCACGAAAGATACTTTTCCCTAACGTAAGCTACGGAGAAGACTACTCGATGGCATTGCGCATCACACGCGACTGGCGCCTTGGTCGCATATTCACCCCTCTATATCTATGCCGCCGCTGGGAAGGAAACTCAGATGCCGCGCTTTCGCAAGAAAAGGTCAATGCCAACAACTCGTATAAAGATTGCGTCCGTTCGTTCGAGCTGCTGTCCCGTATGCGCCAAAACAGCGACGAGGCACGCTTGCACGGTTTTCTGCCCGGTCTGCCGTTCGACCCGTTTGACATATTCGGCTCTGACATGGACTTCGACATCGAAGATGATGATGACGATGATGACATGGATGATGAGGAAAACGAAATCTGACAAAATATGAGCTTTAGCACAGATGATATCAACAGCGCAATAGAGCGTCAACTCGACACATGGCCTATGGCCCGTGAGAACTTTTTCAGACTCATGGAGTCACGAAGAAAGCCCCTGCGTCTCGGTGACCTCGAAGCTGCGGCTCAACTTAATCCCGCCCGTATCGTATCGACAGGTGCGAAGGTTGATGCCGCAACCATCAAGAGCCGCCCATGCTTCTTATGCTCTGCCAATCGCCCTGCCGAACAGAATGTAATAAGCTGGCACACCCCGGTGCTCAGCGACTGGGAACTGCTCATTAACCCCTACCCCATCCTGCCGGTGCATTTCACCATAGCGCAAAAATCGCACAGGCCGCAAGGGGCGATACCTATCGAAATGGCGGCAATGGCCGAGGAGATGCCCGACTTGGCGATATTCTACAACGGTGCCCATGCCGGAGCATCCGCACCTGACCATCAGCATGCCCAGGCAGTGCTGAGCAGCGAATTACCATTGCTTCGGCTCATAGAGAGTGTGCATCACCAAGATGATGCAGGAGTCTTCTTTTCCGATAAATCAAGACTCAACTTGCCGTTTCACTTCATCAGCCTTATCATAACTCCCGATACAGCCGGCATGGAGCGACTGCGCAAAGTGGGCATGGCCTATGGAATAAATGCCACTGACGGTGAGCCGGACATGGGGCTGCTTAATGCTTTCTTCTGGATAGGCAAAAACGGAATGCTAAGGGTGGCCATCGTACCGCGACGCAGACACCGCCCGTCTTGTTATGGAGACTCTGATGCCGACATTATGGTAAGTCCCGGAGCAATAGATATGGCCGGACTTATGATAACGCCTCGCAATACTGACTTCGACAGGATAAATGAGGAGATTGCCAAACGAATATATGGAGAAGTGGCATTTGCCTATGCCATACCCGAACTAATCAAGGAGGTATTTGATGAGCCTAACCATTGAGCATAAAAGCGCACATGCAAATATTGGCCTGGCTATGATCAACGTTGGTCTCATCACTGACGGCAAGCCGCTGATAGAACCACGTGACGGAGGCTTCAGGCTCGGCAATCTGCTGATTGGAGAGGGTTTCCATTGGCAGCGTGTCATAGAGGCTGACTTTGAAGGAGAAGCCAACATATTATCCACACCCCAAGGCAATATACACATTGTGAACCGGCTCCCCTTGGAGAGTTACATAGAATCGGTGGTCGGAAGCGAGATGAATCCCGAAGCGCCAATCGAATTTCTCAAGGCACACGCCATAATATCAAGAAGCTGGGCCATGCGCAAAATATCAGCATCGGCTATTCCCGCACCGGATTATGATGATACCCCCATCATAATCAGAGATGGCAATGAGATAATCAGCTGGGAAGAATCGGACACTCACGAAGGTTTCGATGTGTGCAGTGATGACCACTGCCAGCGATACCAAGGCATACCGTCGAAGTCGGCACAGAGGTGCATGGAGGCAGTGCGAGCCACTCGCGGACTGGTGCTGACAGATAAAGATGGCGGCGTGGCGGATGCTCGGTTCAGCAAGTGCTGCGGAGGCATGACAGAATTATTCTCAAGTTGCTGGAAGGAGCAAGACCCTCACTATCTTGTGGCGAAAGCTGATCCTTGGTGCGACCTCAGCGATATGCCGGAAGAGAGATGCGAAAAGATGCTCAGCATCTCACTCAAGGGCTACGACAAATCTACCGACGACTTCCATGACTGGAAAGCAAGTGTAACCCGCGAAGAACTCAGACAAAGGACATTAGACATCTACAAAAAAGATTTGGGCTACATATTACACCTCTTGCCAATCGAAAGAGGCAAGTCCGGAAGAATCACCAAACTGAGAATAATCGGAGCCAAAGGAGAGTTGAGCGTAGGCAAGACACTTCCCATACGCAGGCTGTTGTCGGCCAAGTGTTTGAAAAGTTCATGGTTTGATGTTAACGAGATCAATGATGGCTTTGAACTGCATGGCCATGGATGGGGACATGGCGTAGGCTTATGTCAGATAGGGGCTGCACGGATGGCTTACGAAGGCAAGGACTGCGAGGAGATTTTGAGTTTCTATTATCCGGGAGCAAGGATTAGGGGACTCAAATTATAATATAAAACGACAATAATGACAAAGTTGGATAAGAACGACAAGATAGAACATACACAAGATTGCGCCATAGAAAAAAGAGTGCGATCTCCTTGGGCATGGATTCCTTCGCTCTATATAGCGGAAGGTCTCCCCTACTTTGCGGTGAATGTGCTGACGGTGCTTATGTATACGAACCTTGGCATAGGATTGGCCGAGATGGCCTTCTATACCGGTTGGCTCTATTTGCCCTGGGTGATCAAGCCGTTCTGGAGTCCTTTTGTAGACTTAATCAAGACCAAGCGGACGTGGACTTTGGCAATGCAGCTGCTGATAGCTGTAGCAATGGGTGCGGTAGGAGTGTTGCTACCCACTTCAATGTTTTTTGCAGGCACACTCATCTGCTTCTGGCTGATGGCCTTTTTCTCAGCTACCCACGACATAGCTGCCGATGGCTACTACATGCTCGAGCTTGACAGTCACGAGCAGGCAGCCTATGTGGGAGTACGATCCACGTTCTATCGAATAGCGAGCGTGATAGGACAAGGAGGTCTCGTGATTATGGCAGGACGGCTCGAGACCGGTTTGGGCAACGTGCCGATGGCCTGGAGCATTGTGTTTCTCACGCTATCAGTTTTCTTCTTAGGGGTGTTCATGTGGCATCTCTGGGCCATGCCCAAGCCAAGGGGCGACAAGCCAACTCCCGGAGTAACACCCAAGACCATCATGCGCGACTTCGCCATGACATTCGTCACATTTTTCAGCAAGCCCCATATCTGGTCTGCGCTTACATTCATGCTGCTTTACAGGCTTCCGGAGGCACTCTGCGTGAAACTTGTGCAGCCATTTCTCAAAGCCCCTATGGCAGAGGGAGGGCTTGGACTCAGCACCACAGAGATTGGATTTGTAAACGGCACAGTAGGCGTGGTGGCACTCCTTGCCGGCGGCATACTCGGAGGTATCGCCATATCTCGCGGAGGGTTGAAACGCTGGCTATGGCCAATGGCCCTGAGCCTTACGTTGCCCTGCGTGTTCTACTGCGTGCTGGCCATGTTGCAGCCCGATAACTTCATGTTCATATGCGCAGCCATAGGTATCGAGCAGTTTGGCTACGGGTTCGGCTTCACGGCCTTTATGCTCTACCTCATATACTTCAGCCGAGGGGAGAGCCAGACCTCTCACTATGCATTCTGCACGGCATTCATGGCCTTAGGCATGATGTTGCCCGGCATGGCGGCAGGATGGCTGCATGATGTTATGGCGAGTCATGATTTCTTCGGCATGGGTGGTCCGCAGGGATATGTTAACTTCTTCTGGCTCGTTATGCTCTCATGTGTAGCCACATTCGCGGTGTGCATGAAAGTGAAGATAGACTCGGAGTTTGGTAAGAAATGATCAGGTGAATAAAAAGGGGTTGGCAAATAGCAGACTACGAAGATGAGGAGATTTAAGAAGGCAATGGGTGTATTGTTGGTGGGAATGGCCATGTGGTCATGTTCGCCCACGCGTCATGTGCCCATGCACAAATATCTGCTCGACGACGTGAAGATAACAATCGACGACTCCACCAAAACGCTCAACAGGCAGGAGATGATGACATATGTGCGCCAGCGTCCCAACAACCGCATGCTGCATATGGCACGTCTCAGACTCGGGCTCTACAATATGAGCGGCAATGATTCCACAAAATGGTGGAACAAATGGGTGCGTAAACTCGGCGAAGCTCCGGTGATATATTCACGGGAGTCGATGGAGTCTGATTCCACCCAGCTCTTACGGGCCATGCAAAATGCCGGTTATCTTGGTGCCTCAGTAAGCGTGGACTCCACTTTCGACAAGCGTAGACGCAAGATAAAGTTGAACTATGGTCTTCACCCCGGCACACCGCATGTAGTGGACACTGTGATATATGAGTTTCCCAACGACACGCTGCGACAACTCGTGATGCGCGACTCCGCGAGATTCGTGATGCACCGTGGAAGCCGGCTCGACCGCAACGAGCTTGAGAGCCAGCGCGAATGGATCACCGACAGGCTTCGCAACCGAGGCTATTGGGCGTTTTCCAAAGAGTTCATATCGTTTAATGCCGACACCACTGCCGGCTCCAAGAAGGTTGAGCTTACCATGAAGCTTAATCCCCCTTATGAGGCCACAGCCAATCGCGACAACATATCCACTCATCAAAGATATTTGGTACGAAACATAATATATATCACCTCATACGACAATACTGCCGACATGCCACTGCGCAACTATGTGGCAAACGACACAGTGCGTTATAAGGATATAACCATTCTCTACGGCGCTAAAAAATATCTTCGCCCATCTGTGCTCTATGAAAATTGTTTCATAAAGAGCGGAGAGCCATACAGACAGCGGGATGTAGACAATACCTACGAAGCCTTGGGAAGGCTCCAGATTGTCAAATTCTCACAAATCAGGCTAATCCCTGCCGGCAAGATTGGCGATACGGGGCTTGTGGATGCTTACATATTACTAAGCCCCAACCGTTCGCAAGCCATCTCCCTTGAGCTGGAGGGCACAAACTCGGAGGGAGACTTGGGTGTGGCTGCTGTTGTCAACTATACTCACCGTAACGCATGGAAAGGGTCGGAGACATTCAATGCGAAATTGCGTGGCAGCTATCAAGCCATCACCGGAAAGCTCGAAGGATTCATACATAACCGTTTCATGGAGTATGGACTTGAAACGTCGATAACATTTCCCAAATTCAAGGCACCCCTGCTCAAAGAGAGATTCAAGCGACGCATCAAGGCCTCTACCGAACTGCACCTCTCCATGACCTATCAGGAACGTCCTGAGTTCACCCGCATCATATCGACAGCAGGATGGAGCTACCGGTGGACTCGCCGCAACTCCCGCTATCGCTATACACTGACCCCAATCGATATAAACTATGTGTACCTGCCCAAGAGCATAGGCAATTTTCTTGACAATATAGCTCCTGACAATCCACTGTTGCGATACAGCTACGAGGACCACTTCATAATGCGTCTCGGCTTCAACTTCTATTACACCAACAAACGTCGGCCACAGCAATATAATCCGCAGCGCATGAAAGATATAGTGACACTGCGTGTGCAGAGTGAGACAGCGGGCAACCTGCTTTTCGGCATAAGCCGTGCTGTAAAGCCCCATAAGCACTTTCATGAGCACCCCTACAAGGTGTTTGGCATACGCTATTCGCAATACTTCCGCGTGGATGGAGACTTTACATATCTTCATTCTTTCGACCGGCGCAATGCCATAGCCTGCTATGCCGGCTTAGGCGTAGGTGTGCCTTATGGCAACAGCTATGTGTTGCCGTTCGAGAAGCGATTTTACGGTGGAGGAGCCAATGGCGTGCGCGGTTGGGATGTGCGCACGTTAGGTCCGGGCCGATACCCCGGCTCCAATTCGATAAGCGATTTCATGATACAGTGTGGCGACATACGAATGAATCTCAGTCTGGAGTATCGCGCAAAACTCTTCTGGGTGGTAGAGGGAGGACTCTTCATCGATATGGGTAATATCTGGACCATACGCGACTACAAGGACCAGCCATACGGAGCATTCAGGTTTGATTCATTCTACAAGGAGTTTGCGGCAGCCTACGGACTTGGCATACGTCTTGACTTCAACTACTTTCTGATCAGGTTTGATTTGGGCATGAAAGCGCACAACCCGGCCATGGGTCAGGAGCCGTGGCCACTTATACATCCGCGCTGGCATCGTGACCACTCATTTCATTTCTCTATAGGATATCCTTTCTGACGTTTTAAACGTTAATATCATTAGGAGCGACAAACAATTGGCACTTCTACTTCAAAACTGAAAACCGATAAACTAAAAACTCCCGATATGAAGACATTAGTGATATTTGACCTTGACGGCACATTGCTCAACACCATCTCCGATCTGGGCAACGCCTGTAACTATGCATTGAAGAAGAAGGGTCTGTTGGAACATCCACTTTCGTCTTACAATTACATGGTGGGCAACGGCATACGCAAGCTCATGGAACGAGCTGCTCCCGATGCCTCCGAGGGTATGATTGACAGTCTGCTATGCGATTTCAGGGAGTATTATGATAAGCATTGCACTGACACGACGAAGCCTTATCCCGGCATACGGGAATTGTTGACCAAACTCAGGGAGCATGGTGTGAGAGTCGCAGTGGCCACCAACAAATATCAGAAGGCTGCCGACAAGATAATAAGGCACTATTTTCCGGAAATTGACTTTGAGGAAATACATGGTGAGCAGCCGGACTGCCCACGCAAACCGGATCCGTCGATAATCTTCGCGATATTGGGCGACCACCCTACCCCGAAGCAGGAAGTGCTGATGGTGGGCGACTCGGCGGTAGACATCGAAACAGCACGCCGTGCATGCGTAGACTCAGTGGGAGTAACGTGGGGTTTCCGCCCCGTGTCAGAACTACGCAAAGCCTGCGCGGTAAACATCGTCTCAACTCCCGACGAAATTCTCAACCTGCTCTGACTCCAACCAGAATATTTCAAAACATAGCGATGCAATATAATCTTTCGCTTCAACAATGGAGCGGAAGGAAAATATAAGAGGCTGTGTCAAAATTGAACTGCACCCCAAAAGTTAGACATAATACTTTTGGAGTGCAGTTTATTTTGACACAGCCTCTTATTCGTTATCTGATAATCTTTACAGTTTTTCCGTTGTTCAGTGTAATGATGTTTATGCCTTTATTCAGGTTTTGTTGAGTAATACCGAAGAGATTGTGTATGCTTTTAATTCCGGATGTCTCCATCGTGGAAACTTCTCCTACACCTGAGGCCGGGTTCTCTAATCTGAACGCCGGAGATATAACTTGCTCTTGATAGTTGCCGGCTTCATCTTTTATTGTGATTCTCAGATCATACCATTTGTTGTCACTTGGAATAGATACAGATGAGAGTGAGCAGCGGTAGAAGTAACCGAAATTCGGCATGAAGAAATATTCAGGCAATTCTTCAGTCTCGAGTTCAGTCCAAAGATTTTGACCATAAGGTGAATATTCAGTACAAGCCGTAGCCGGGAGATGTGTGAAGTGATAAGGAGTATCATCGTGGAATAAAAAGTCCGCTCCGGCATATTCCACACAGTTACCTTCTGCATTCTCAAAACGGTCTGTAATTACACCATCGCCATTACGGAACATCAGCATCTGAAGTGTCGGTGCATATTTATCTCCCGTTGTCCAGTCAACATGAGCGTGCATTGTATTGTGACCCTGAATTTCATCGTCAACTCTCACGTTGCGGTTCAATATTTCAAGGTCAAAAACTCCATAAGGATGTTTTTCATTGCCGAAGCGGGCGGCCCATACATTGAGCGGTTCACCGGACAAAAGACATTCCTCTCCATTGTATTTAAGCGATATTTCAAGATCTTGTCTGTCAGCGAAACGAGCTTCACCATATCGACCGAGATAGCTCGGATTGAAAATGTTGTATTCTACCCCTTGGATATCGCCTGTCTGCACCTGAGTCTTTAAGGAACATATAGGTGATGAATTTCCGTATATGGGTGCGGGTTGATTATCAGTAAACGAAAACCTTGGATGCCCCGGTAATTCAATTTTAAAATTACCATCGGGAGTATTTTGAAAATTGCGGCCGATATCTATGTTTGAATGGTGACGATTCACGTACTCCACGTGGTTATCGCGTACAATCACAGGGTTGGTTATTATGTTGAATGTCTCAGTTTCTTCATATTCATATCCATCATCCTGTATAATTCGAGTTATGGCACCGTCCGGATATGTAAAATTGACAGCAGAAACAAATCCCTCTTTTTCGGACTCCGGCGAATTGTAGAAAAAAGCTTTTGCTATGGGTTTCGTTAACCACAGTCCCATATGCTGCTGTTCTATATTGTCATACCAGATTGAAAACGTTAAAGAGTATTCCGGGGAGTCCTTATATTTTTCGCTTGCAGGGGTATTTCTGAAATCAGCTTCTGCAATTACATATTCATTGTTTGTATTGGAGATAACCTTATTTGAAATTGATTTTGTGCCACTGTTTGCAAACACAATGCCATCATCGGTGATTATGGTTTTCTGTACCCATACACTGAAGTTGTCATCAAGCGGTGAAAATCGAATGTTAGTCCAATCAGTCGAACGTGCAAAATCGGGAGCTTCCATATCAGAGGCATTATCACCGTAAAGACCAAAATCAATACGGAATAAATGTCCGAAAATATCATGTTTTAGCCATATTGTGGCATACAGTTGCTCGGCATTCCCTTTTTGTATATAGTTAACCCATGGTTCCTCGTCAATAAATTCCATAACCGGTAATTGCAGTTCCTCTCCATTGGGCATAGTCGTCACGAAACGAGGTTGGATAGTTGCTTCGTCAGAACAGAAATCTACAGAGCAATTTCCCGACACTGATACTTC
This sequence comes from uncultured Muribaculaceae bacterium, assembly GCA_910586175.1. GTDB lineage: Bacteria > Bacteroidota > Bacteroidia > Bacteroidales > Muribaculaceae > Lepagella. The sequence continues at coordinate 34,649 of CAJUIJ010000004.1, forward strand.
TTTTATCACAATAGACATCGAAAAAGTCGATTTGATGGGAGCTGCGAAATAGTAATCTCCTAAAGGAAGTTTACAAGACGTTTCGGTAGAGTAACCCATCTTACCGTTGTTTGGATTAGGTTCCTTCGGGAATCTTATGATAGTTTGGTTACCTGTGGATTTATCTATGGCAACCACCTTATCGCAAATTTCTATTTTTTCCAAAGAAGGTTTCAATATGGAAAAATCTATTTCTGCGGTGCCGACATCCTGAAGCATTCGTACTTCACGATTTGACAAGGGCATTTCGGGGGCAACCACCTTGAATTCACAATAAGGTTCATGACGAGTTTTTGCAGCTGCCGCATTGGAGACAGTGCTACACAGGAGGCATCCTGTAACGAGCGCGAGAATAGTGAATGGTTCTTTCATATTACAACTATTTATTGGTTGAACTTTCCGCAAAAATAGAACGAAATAACTTAAATTGGATAAAAAAATAGGTGGACAATAGGTGGACAACAGTACAAAAGTTTAGTTTTTTCGCCAAAAATGATTACTTTTGCAAATAGGCAATAAATAACAAGCACGAAATTAAATTAGATTACAGAATGAAAAAATATCTGTATACGATACTCTTTTTTGTAGCAGTGTGCACAGGTTGTAAAGAGGGTGTAGGAAGAAATGTCGCATGGACTACAAAAGACCCAGCGACACTCGATGTGTTGCATAGACTTGAAAAAGTATCATTACAGCGTTCATACCCTGATTCAGCCCATAAACTTGTAGATACACTCAAGCTGCTTCCCGAATGTCAGACTCGTTATCCTGAACTCTATTGGTATTGGAAAGGCAAAATGGCGAGAAGCGCATTAATGCATGATTCTGCAAGAGTTTGGATTTCAAGGGCACGGGAAATGTGTGACACCTCCACTCATAAATATGAATTTGAACTTATAAAACTTCTGGAATCAGATTATGAGGATAATTATGTAGTCCGTTATTCCGGACTCACACAGTCGGTAGCTTATTTCGGTTCGATAGGAGACACACTTACTGAGGCAAATGCTCTCAATTGTTTGGGTCGGCTTCATTATGAACTGCGAGACACAGCCAAAGCTATAGACTGCATATCCGCAGCGCGCAGGAAATATGAAGAGCGGCGCGAGCGGCTTCTTTCAAAGTATATATTATTGAACACACTTCCATATTATGCTTCTTGCGGAGATTTTGCCCGCATCAAAAGCATATTGCATTCAATGTGCCAAGATAAAGAGATAATGAGTGATTCTGCATTTCTTTGCAATTGGCGCATCAACGCATGGAGTTATCTTGGAGACAGAGAAGCACTTGATTCTTTGTATGCTCTCACTTACAACCGGGGTGGTCATCTTGATGAATCATTCAAAGCTGCCATACTTTATTATAAGGGATTACAATGGATATCGGAGGGGGATTCCGTATCTGCATTGAAAGCGTTCGCACGTTCAGCTGATCTTGCGAAGTTTTCTAACAATACTATGCTCAAAGCTGAAATTTTTGACTCATATTCTTCCTTGCTCGTCGGAAAAGGAGAATATCGAAAGGCGTATAATTACAAGAGCTATTCAAATGCTATTCGCGATAGTGTCAATAAAGTACGTGCACAAAACACAATTTCGGCAATCGAGGCAAAAGCAGAGTTAGAGCGACGCAAGGTAGACGAGGATTATTCCAGGAAGAAAAACACCCTTGTTACTCTTTTGTCAGGAACGTCTATAATTGTAGTTTTACTTGGAATAGTGGTTTGGTATACGAGGCGAAACGCAAGGCTCAAACTTAGGGCTGCAGGGTTGCGTACCGATCTTGAGCGAAACCGTCATCTCCTGGCCAAAGCCATTCAATCAATGGGTGAAAAATCAAACTATATCGCAACATTATCCACACGACTCGATGATTTTGAGAGTCATGATTCCCTTCCAGGCCTTAACACTCACCAAAGGATAAACAATATAAGCCGAAAGAATGATGATGATTTCGATCATTTGAGAAGACTTGTTGATGAGGTTTCATCAACACTTGTTTTAAATCTAAAGAAGCATCATCCTGATATATCAGATGGCATGTTGCGGCTGGCAGTTTTAGTAGCAAGCGGATTGAACAGTAAGGAGATTGCATCAACTCTCAATATACAGCCTGAATCAGTCAAGAAGCAACGATACCGCCTCCGGCTGATGTTGAATCTTGAACAGGGTCAAAACCTGACAGATTATCTTCGCTCCATGTGTTAAGAGTCCGTCCCATATTTTTTCATCTACAGGGGCTTTTTTAAGAGTGTGTTTGAATTTAAACCATGAGTATTAACTTATCATTCCCAACTCGCATCCAAAGGCAAAGGAACATATTAAATTTCGGGAACGCGGAACGCGCCTTTGGCGCATGAGGGCGCGGAACTTTCGCGGAACTCCTTTTCTTTCTGATATTTGCAAAAAAGGAAGAAACGCAA
>CAJUIJ010000005.1:0-20924 GCA_910586175.1 uncultured Muribaculaceae bacterium
GTAATATACATGCTACAACATCTACTCAGGAAGGGTTTCCCACTCTCAGAGAGATTTTCAGACATTCAGAAAGCCCCACAATCTGAACTCAGGCAATCAAATCGACATCACCGACCTTTTCGAAGCTGTCGACTTGACCTTTATCTTTACAGGTTTCGACTTGATTGTTTCATATTTACCGGTAGATGGGTTGAAGAAGTCAAAACGCGCTTCACCGATTTCGGCATTGTCGCGATCGGTTGGTATAAAAGTGCATTCGAGTTTAATCTCCGACAACATCCTGCCATTGTTATCATGGCCTTCGTCGCGAGACTCGGTAACTGACTTCAGAGAAACCCCGGTCTTGAATGCATCGCGATATTCAGGCAGAGTTGATTCGGCAATCATGCCGGTGCCGGAAAGAATGATGTAAGCAGTCGCCTCCTCACCCACAAAAATATCACCTTCGGGCACGACAGTCTTAATTTCAAAAGAGCCTACCGAACCGGAATATTGGAGATTGCCTGGAGGTGCAGGTAGCGACTTGACCTTAAACTTCACCTTCTGTACAGGAATTTCAAACTCCTCAGTGCGCATGGTGCGCATTGGTCCCCAGAAAGGATCTCTAACTACGGCCGGATAATTTACACCAACCATAAAAGAGCCACCTCCGTATTCATACTTACCCTTATTATCGATAGTGACCATATTGGCTCTCAAAGGAAAGCAGAACCATTTCTTTCCTCCCTCACTTTTTTCGTAAGCATTTCCAGCCGGAGATATGACTTGAGAAGTAGAGAACTCGCTACCGAAGAGATGGGGCAGTGATATTGGTTTAGCAAAAGCTACATCAGGTGTCGAAGACATGAGCGTTACAATCACAGGCACCGGTTGGCCCTCATAAAACTCACGCTCAGGCATTTCACACACTATGCGAAGCTCGGGGGTATTTGCATCAGCAGCCGAGCCTTGATTTCTTGCAAAACCAACACTGCTTGAAATCAGCAACGTGAGAAGAAATACTATATTAGACCTTATGCTTACCATCTCTTAGTATTGCGTGAAGACTCACCCGCTTTCTTACCGCTGTTGGCACGGTTGACTTTAGCGCGGGTCTGACTCTCTTTATTATCGACAGCCTGAAGTATGCGAGCGGCAGCTTGCTGATCTATGTTCTGCTGCTGTTGCTTCTGCTTATCCTTGTTTTGATCCTGATTTTTATTCTGGTCCTTATTCTGATCCTTGTTCTGATCCTTGTTCTGATCCTTGTTCTGATCCTTATTTTGGTCTTTATTCTGGTCCTTATTCTTATCCTTGTTCTGGTCCTTCTTGAGATTAAGCTGAGCTATGCGCAGGTTCTTGCGAGCTTTATCGTCAGACGGGTCGATGCGTAGAGCCTGCTTGTAATATTCGATAGCCTTATCAAAATTCTTGGTATTGAACTCAATATTGCCGAGGTTGAAATTGGCTTTAGCAGCGAGTCCCGGCTTAGTCTTGGCAAGCGCTGCAACATCGGAAAAATTCTTCTTAGCCTTCTCAATCACAGCCTTATTCTTGGCGGTTGTGTCGGCAGGGTTAGTAACCTGTCGTATTTGAGACAATCCGAGATTATATCGGGCTACAGCCGAATTGGGATTTTCGATGAGCACCTGCTCATATGTCTGCTGTGACTCCACAAAGTTTCGTTCCTTGTAAAGTTCGTTCCCTTTCATAATGCCACGACGCTCCTTACGGGTGGACTCAGCAAAAGCCGGCTGAACCGCAACCAACAAACAAAGGAGTGATGCAAATATGCTAAAGTGATGAAATTTCATGTTTATGCTTCTTAATTATTACTTTATTCTCACTAAAGTTAGATAATTATTATTTCTTATCCTCCTTCTTAAAGAAAACGATTTTGTCGAGCCAACTGATTTTGCGGTCAAGCAAGAAAATATCTATAACAAGGCACACCAACGCAAGCCATGCGAAAATATAGAAAAGTTCGTCATGCTGAGAGTAAACGTTAGTTTGCAAAGCCGCCTTCTTCAGGGTGGAGAGTTGCTTATCGAGATCGTTAAGAGCATCGCGTGAAGAGGCATTCACATAAATTCCCTTGCCGTTGGCTGCAATGTCATTGGCAAGTTTGTCGTTGAGCGCAGTCTGGACGGGCTGCCCAGTCAATTCATCAATCATTACACTACCGTTTTCGGGAATAGTGACAGGAGTGGAACTACCAACGCCTACCACATCAACCTGAATGCCACGTTTCACAGCACCTCGCACAGCAGCATCGACACTCTCAGGATTTTCAAGTTCCTCAGCATCAGTAATAAGGATTATGGCTTTACCCACATTCTTATTGTCGGAAAAAGAACTTGTGGCCATATCCAACGCCGCCGATATGTTAGTGCCCTGCTGAGCAATCTGCGAAGGGTCAATGGAATTGAGAAACATCTTGGCCGACACATAATCGTTGGTCACCGGAATAAGCGTATATGCTTGACCGGCATATACGATAAGGCCAACGCGGTCATTGTCGAGGCGGTTTATCAGTTTCTCAAGCACGAGTTTTGACGTGCGCATTCTTTCCGGTCCATTCGGATCGTCAGATGCAGATGCAAGCATAGAGTTGGATGCGTCAACAGCTATCACAACCTCGATACCCTCCTTGGTGGTCTTCTCATCCTTGATGCCACCCCAAGGACGGGCTACAGCCAAGATGATAAAGGTCAAAGCGAGCATCGCAAGGGTAATCTTCAACGGAGGCTTGTAGGCAGAGACCTCAGGCATGAGAGCTTTCAACACCTCCGGCTTGCCGAAACGGCGAAGCTTTACCTTGCGGGCATAGCGGGCCCACGCATAGAGCAATACAAAGGCCGGCACCAACAAGAGGAGGAACAGCAAACCGGGATAAGCGAAACTAAACATATTAAGCTAACGAACTTTATAACTATTGAATACTTGATGAGACTGGCTCTAAGCTGATGATATTGCGAGTACTAAAATGACATCGCAACGATGACACTACGGGATGCGACGCAACACTGTGTAACGCAAAAGCAGCATCAGCGAAAGTGCAATTAAAGCTGCAAATACCCAAGGGATAAAATTCTCTTCGGTCTGCGCAAAATTATTAACATTAAGCTTAGACTTCTCGAGCGAATCAATCTCACTGAACACATTGCGGAGCGTGCGGGAGTCGGTTGCCCTGAAATACTTTCCACCGGTAGCGGAAGCGAGATCGCGGAGAGCAGTTTCATCAATCTTGGTTTCCATTGTGGTAGATGAGAAGCCGTATGGATCCGTAATCTGAATAGAGCCATTTGTGCCGACACCTATTGCATAAATCCTTATGCCTTTCTGCTTTGCAATCTGCGCGGCAGTGGCCGGAGCCACGTCGCCTGAATTGTTGGTTCCATCGGTGAGCAATATGATGCTCTTCGATTTGGCCTGGCCCGACACAAGACGATTTATTGCAGACGCTATGCCGTCTCCTATAGCCGTTCCATCATTTAGCGCACCTGTCTTTGTTTCGTGCAAAGCATTGACCAGAGCAGCCTTATCGGTGGTGAGAGGCATAAGTGACAGACTCTCACCTGAGAATACAACAAGACCTATATTGTCGTTAGTGCGCTGGTTTACAAACTTTGATGCAACTTCCTTGGCAGCCTCTATGCGGTTAGGTTGCAAGTCAGTGGCAAGCATGCTGCTCGAAATGTCAAGAGCAAGCACAATGTCAGTTCCCTCGATCGAAGATGAGCGTAAGGAATCATGAGTCTGAGGACGAGCGAGGGCTACAATCAAACATGAAATGGCCACAAGTTGAAGCAGGAAGCAAAAATGCATCAGACCGACCTTCATGCCTGCTGAATACTTCTTGAACGGGACTGCTGAGGAGACCCCCAACGAGGGGTTCGAACCGCGCCACTTGCGAAGATACCACACCACGAGAGGGATGATAATAAGCAACAGAAGTAATAACCATGGATGCAGGAACATCATTTGTCACCTCCTTTCTTAACTTGCTTACGCGCCTTTGCCGGCTTACCGGAAGACTTTCCGGAAGGTGTTTTTGATCTATCGGCAACACCATTTCCGGATTCATCGTCAGCAACAGGCACAGGTTTAGTGCTTTGTACAAAATTCAGGGCAAAATCATATGACTTTACACAATCATCGGGCAATGGGCGCACTTTGGCGAACTTCACGAAATCAGCCATATCGAGAATCTGGCGCATATCGCTCCTATACTCACGAATCTCCTTATTTTGATGGAAAGCATGCAAAATCTCGCGTGAGGTCATTTCCATGGCATTAATGCCGAAACGGCCGCGCAAATATGCCCGCAATATATCAGTAAGATCTGTATAATACTCTTTCTCCATGCCCTGCTCCCATAGCTTACCCTCCTTCAGCTTACGCAAAGAGGCAATAGCCTTTTCATATGGAGTAGGTTCGGGCTTCTTGGGCAGAATATGGCCCTCCTTGCGATAACGTTTAAGAAGCCATATGCCGGATGCAACCGCAGCAATACATACCAAAAAGAGCCACCAATAGTCTACAAGCCAATCAGGAAGATAATCGAAAATAGATTTATCCTCCGGATCAGAGACCGAAGCATAATCATGTATCGGATCTTCAGCTTTCGCTGTCACAGGCACAACCTTAAGCGACAAGGACTTGGAGCGGCTTGTATCATTGCCTGATACATAAAGCAACTCAGGAAGGCGGAAATATCCGGAATCGAAAGCCTGCACCGGGATGTCATACTTGATGATTACATTACTGCCCGATACCACAGTATCGAGAGGAATCGGGGCACGAAATTCCACGCTATCGCCACACACCGGAATAATACCATTCTCGCGCACCTCCTTGAAAAGTGTCAGATTGCCCTTGGCATCTTTGGGCTTTGTCAAATCGAGATGGAGCATGGTGGTGCGTCCCATGACGAGATGCGCCGAGTCGAGCTTGACATCCATCTTGACTTGTGAACGTATGCCGATTGCCGACAATAGCAGCGCAGTTGAAAATAATATGAATTTTATATGACTGAATTTCATAAAATGATGTTCATACAAACCTTTGACCTGGAGAAATAAAGAGCGATACGCGCCAAGAATCAGCGCGAAAGCGCCCTGCGTCTGAAGAGGCCGAGCAGAGCTTTCACGAAATCTTCATCGGTAGTTACTGAAGCGAAGTCAACTCCGCTCTTTGCAGTTATATCGGTGATTTTCTGCTGCCGTTCATACCATACCTTAGCATAATGGCGCCTCACGGCAGCTGATGAAGTGTCTACCCAGACATCATTGCCAAGCTCCATGTCGCGAACACGCACGAGCCCTACATCAGGCAATTCAGAGTCACGGCGGTCGTATACCTGAATCGCTGCCAAATCATGTTTCCTGTTGGCAATCGACATACTCTTGAAATAGTCGTGAGAGTCAATAAAATCGCTGATAAGGAAAGCGGTGGAGCGCTTCTTTATGGCATTGGTGAGAAAACGCAACGCCACATCAATATCGGTACCGGAGCTTTCAGGGGAGAAATTGATAATCTCCCTAATTATAAGGAGAATATGCTTCTTGCCCTTCTTCGGGGGGATAAACTTTTCAATTTTATCTGAAAAGAAAATGACACCGACCTTATCATTATTCTGAATAGAAGAGAAGGCGAGCGTTGCAGCAATTTCCGCCATAATCTCCTTTTTGGCCTCACCTACAGCACCGAAATTACGGCTGCCGCTGACATCTACGAGCAACATTACCGTAAGCTCGCGCTCCTCCTCATAGACCTTCACGAACGGCTTGTTATGACGGGAGGTAACGTTCCAGTCAATATCACGCACATCATCACCGGGCATATACTCACGCACTTCGCTAAATATCACTCCGCGCCCTTTAAAAGCACTGTGATATTCTCCGGCGAATATATTGCTGCTGAGACCCCTGGTCTTGATTTCAATCTTTCTTATTTTTTTAAAAAGTTCGTTGGCGTCCATAAGATAGAGTCGATAGGATTACGAATAGAGCGAACGGCATTAAGGCACCACCACCTTATCGAGTATACCGGTAATCACCTCATCAGCATTAATATTATTGGCCTCAGCCTCATAAGTTAGACCGATACGGTGGCGCAACACGTCGTGGCAAACAGCACGCACATCTTCCGGAATCACATAACCGCGACCCTGAAGGAAAGCATAGGCACGGGCAGCCAACGCAAGGCTGATAGAAGCACGTGGAGAAGCACCGAAAGAAATAATGCTCTGGAGATCATTTAGACCATATTTGGCAGGTTGGCGTGTAGCGAACACGATGTCTACAATATAGTTTTCAATTTTCTCGTCAATATATATTTTCCTTACGATATCTTGCACCTCTTCAATATCGCGTGTGCTGATAATCGGTTGGACGGGAGCCGGCGTGCCGTAAATATTTTGGCGGATAATAGACTTTTCCTCATCCTTGTTGGGGTAACCGATTACCACTTTTAGCAGGAAACGGTCCACCTGAGCCTCGGGGAGAGGATATGTACCCTCCTGTTCGATTGGATTCTGAGTTGCCATAACGAGGAACGGTGAGGGAAGCGGATATGTATTGTCGCCAATAGTCACCTGTCGTTCCTGCATAGCCTCAAGCAGGGCGGATTGCACTTTTGCCGGAGCACGGTTGATTTCATCTGCAAGCACGAAATTGGCAAACACCGGACCCTTCTTGACCTCGAAAGACTCTTTCTTCACACTGTAAATCAGCGTGCCGATTACATCGGCAGGAAGGAGGTCAGGGGTGAACTGGATACGACTGTATTGGGCATTGACTAATGAAGCGAGAGTTTTAATAGCCAAAGTCTTAGCAAGTCCGGGTACACCTTCAAGAAGCACATGACCATTGCAAAGGAGCGCAATGAGAAGCGAATCGACAAGATGCTTCTGGCCCACGATGCGGCGGTCCATGCCGGTGCGTATCATAGTCACGAAATTGCTCTTAGAGGCAATCAAATCCTGTAATTCTCGGATATTTACTGTATCTTCCATTTTTATGACATTTTGCGGAGTTGGAGTGTGATGTTTACACTACGCCAAGCCTCCTCATTTCTTTGAGTGCAAATTTACTACATTTGCAACTAAAATGTTAAAATGATATGTTAAATTAACTTTAATGAAGTTTAAGAAAGCGTAAAATGGGGCAATAAGATAATACCGGTCTTTACTTTGCACCTGTAAACGCATTCCAACCTTGCGCCCTAAGTTCTATCTCGCCACCGTCGCGCGTTACCATTGCAGCACCGAGTTCCGGTTTTGTGACGTAGCCGATTTTGGTGACACCCTTAATTTTGTCGATATTATCATTATCGGTAAGCGGAACTGTGAATAAGAGTTCATAATCTTCACCACCGTTCATAGCGGCTACCACAAGATTCATATTGAATTCCTCTGCCATCACAGCAGTCTGATAATCTATGGGAATTCTATCTTCATAGACGCGGCACCCCACGTTAGAGCTTTTGCAGATATGCAAGAGTTCAGAAGATAGTCCGTCGCTGACATCCATCATGGCTGTCGGCTTTATGCCCGCCTTGGCGAGTTCCTCGATCACATCCTTTCTTGCCTCCGGTTTAAGTTGGCGTTCGAGAATATACTCACGACCTGAGAAATCGGGTTGAAAATCCTTTTGGCCGGCAGCCACCTGATTCTCACGCTCGAGAAGTTGAAGACCCATATATGCAGCTCCAAGGTCGCCACTCACACAAATGATATCGGTAGGTTTTGCGCCACTTCTCAACACCACATCCTCCTTTTTAGCCTCTCCCAGACAGGTGATGCTGATTACAAGTCCTGTGACCGAAGCGGAAGTATCGCCACCCACAAGGTCGACACCATATATCTCACAAGCAAGACGAATGCCGGCGTAAAGCTCCTCTATATGTTCGACGGTGAAACGAGAAGATATGCCAAGGCTCACGGTGATTTGCTTGGGCATTCCGTTCATTGCATATATGTCGCTGAAATTTACAACTGCCGCTTTATATCCAAGGTGCTTAAGAGGCACATATCGGAGATCGAAATGAATACCCTCAAGCAATAAGTCGGTTGTGACAAGTGCCTCTTTATCGCCAAAGTTTAGAACTGCAGCATCGTCGCCAACACCGAGCTTTGTAGAGGCGTTTTTAAGTGGAATATCCTTGGTAAGCTTTTCAATCAGACCAAATTCACCTAACTTTGAAATTTCAGTTTGCTTATTCTCCATTCTACTTTAAATTATAGCCCTATCCAAGAGCAATCAGCTTATATAAAAACAATCAGCCGGTATATAAGTTTTAGAGTCCGTCTCATAAATTGGTTTTATGACACGGACTCTTTCATTATATTTATCAACTGTTAGATTCTCTCGAGCATTTTCTTAATAACCTTAGTCATGACAGGTTGAGCTAATATTGCAGCCTTCTGCACCTCCTCATGAGTCGGAATTTCCTTGATATCCTTGCCACCGAGGTCAGTAATGACAGAAACGCCAAATACCCTCATGCCGGCATGATTGGCAACAATCACCTCAGGCACGGTTGACATACCCACTGCATCGCCTCCGATAATCCTGAAATATTCATATTCAGCAGGAGTCTCGAATGTAGGTCCGGGGGTGCCTACATATACACCATGCATCAAACGGATCTTTTCTTCACATGCGATATCATCAGCCATCTTCACAAGTGCCTGGCTGTATGCCTCGGTCATAGCCGGGAAGCGAGTGCCAAGTTCTTCGTAATTCTTGCCACGGAGGGGATTTTCAGGGAAAAGATTGATGTGATCCACTATAATCATCACATCGCCAACGCGAAATTCCTTATTCATACCACCGGCGGCATTGCTGACGAAAAGAGTCTCTACTCCGAGTTGACGCATCACACGCACAGGGAAAGTTACCTGCTTCATGTCGTATCCCTCATAATAGTGGAAGCGACCCTGCATAGCCATTATATACTTGCCTCCGAGGTTTCCGAAAATCAGTTTTCCCGAATGACCCTCGACCGTAGAGACGGGGAAATTCGGTATATCTGCATAATTGAGTTCATACTTTATTTCGATATGGTTTACAAGGTCACCAAGACCGGTGCCAAGAATCACACCTATATGTGGAGCATCACCAACTTTATCTTTGATAAAGGCAGCGGTCTCCTTGATTTTTTCCAAATAAGTTTTTTCCATAAGTAATTGATTTTTGGTTTTCATTTATTGGCTGAAGCTGTAATATCGCTTAGGAAGTCATTATCATCGAGAGCATCAAGCATCTTCACCTTGACAGGTATATAAAAAGTCGAATGTTTGAGTGCAACCGGGAAATAAGGATTGTAAGCCATTCTCACAGCATCTTTCTCAGTAGTTATAATAATTTTTCTTTCTCCTTTGAGATTCTTGAACTTACGTATCAAATCATCCATATCTTCACGCGAGAAGTCATGATGGTCGGAGAAATGAGCCACCTTCACTCTAAACGGATAAGACTTGAAATGCTTGATAAATCCACGAGGATTGGCAATACCGGTGACAAGAAGAACTGCATCTCGTCGGGTAAGCAGCTCCAGCTCCACACTATAAGGATGGTCGTTTGGAAAGACCGGAGTCAGATCGCCATAACTCAATGAGGAGAAATATAGTTTCTGATAAGGACGCAAGTCAAGATATTTTGACACAATGCGATATTGAATGGGCGGAAGCCCGTGGGGGCATTTTGTAACGACCACCATATCTGCCCTGCTTATCTGATGGGCAGATTCACGCAAACGGCCAAGGGGGAGAAGAGCATCCTTATAGATGGGGCGGGCAAAATCCATCAATAAGATATTTACCTTAGGCTTGACATAACGGTGCTGAAAAGCATCATCGAGCAAGATAAGCTGAGTATCGGGAAATTGCCTTAAAATCTCCTTGATACCCTTGCGACGATTTTCACACACGGCCACCTTGACACGCGGGCCGAGCTTCAGATATATCTGAAGCGGCTCATCACCGATGCTATCGGGAGTACTGTTGGAATTGGCGATTATGAAACCGCGAGTCTTGCGCTTATAACCACGACTGAGCACAACGATATTATATGAAGTGGAAAGCATGCCGGCGATATACTCCACATGTGGAGTCTTGCCGGTGCCCCCGACTGTCAGGTTGCCAACGCTTACCACCGGCACATCAAACTCCTCAACAGGCAAAACATTTTTGTCGAAGAGCCAATTGCGCGTCATGGTCACGGCTCCGTAGAGCCATGACAAGGGTTTCAGCAGATATGGCAATGTTTTATGTATCGTACCTTTCAAATTCATGGTCTGAATGATTAACGTATGTTTCACATAGCCCGGCAAATTTCACATATTCCCCAAAATCAAAGAGTAACCTTGAACTCAGGCATACGTGCCTGCACCTTATTGCGCGAGAGGATTCTCTGAAGCAGATACTTTCGCAAAGTGGCCTCCTTATCTTGGTTCAAAGCGCTCTTGAGTTCGGCCATGGTAATTGTGCCTGAACGCATGAGACTCCAGAAGTTGGGTTCCACCTTTGGATATGAAACGATGTTATAATTGTCGCTCACTTTAGCTTTTGATGCTGTCCAATCTATGGCATCCTGAAGATAAGCCAGAGAGTCAACGAGACCAATCTTCAAAGCAGAGGGGGCTGCCCACACGCGTCCTTCTGCTATGGAGAGAACTTTCTGCTTGCTCATTTTGCGACCTTTCGCCACGCGCGATGTAAAGTCATCATAACCGCGATCCACAAATTTTTGCATCACGGCAAGTTGCTGCTCATCGAGTGGCTTAAAGCCAGTCATAACAATGCCCTGAGGGTTGGTGCTTACCGTCTCCATATTGACACCGAGTTTATCGAGCGTACCCTTGAAATTAGGAAGGAGTCCAAATATACCGATTGAGCCGGTTATGGTAAGAGGCTCAGCAAAAATCCGGTCGGCGTTGCATGATATCCAATAACCACCTGAGGCAGCATAGTCACCCATCGATACTGATAAAACCTTACCTTTAGATTTGAAATAATCGAGGGCCTCCCCTATCTGGTCACTACCGAACACACTACCACCCGGCGAATTGACACGCAACACAAGTCCTTTGACATTTTCATTGTCAGCAAGCTCCACAATAACAGGCACGAGGTCTTCATAGTTAATCTGATTGGAATTACCGTCTGCAATTTCACCGCATGCAAAAAGTACGGCTATCTGATTTTTGGCGGAATATGAATCAGTCCACGGCGTCTGGCTAACAAGTGTGGAAGGCTTGATGATGTTGAGCTTCTGAACTTCTCTGCCTGAGAGAGAGGCGAGTCTACGCTTTATGTTTCGTCCATAAGTAAGCGAATCTACGAGTCCGTGCTTAAGAGCAAAAGCAGCCTTTTCAAATGCCACATGGTCCTTATTGATAAATGAATCAATCGACTCAGGCGAAACACCTGCACGACAGGAGGCAATAGCCTCGCGTATATATGTCCAGTTTGCATTGAGCAGCGTGTCGAGTTGCGCCTTGGCGGGAGCACTCATCTCATTTAATATGTAAGGCTCCACTGCCGACTTGAATGTGCCAACCTTCACTACTTGAAATTGCACACCGAGTTTGTCGAGCAGCCCCTTGAAATAAGGATTCGTGGCAGAAAGGCCCGACAGGGAGAGTTCACCGGCGGGGTTAAGGTGAATCTCATCAGCCACAGAAGCTACGAAATAAGCAGCCTGAGTGAGTTGATCACCATAAGCGATAATCTTCTTTTTTCCACCGGTTTCTTTCTTAAAGTCAAGAAGAGCATGACGTATTGCATCGAGAGTTGCAGCACCGGCGGAAGGGTATCCGCATTTCAGATATATGGCTACAATATTTTCATTTACAGCGGCCTCCTTTACCGACTCCACTATCACATCAAGAGTCTGCGGCGCATTGATGTCTCCCTGAATCACAGACATCAGACTTGGCTCCATGGAAGACTCACGCTCAGTGATTTCGCCATCGAGCTTTATTTCCAGAATACTTCTTGACTTGACCGATTCCATTGACCGGGTACTCGACAAAGAGATGCTGCCTGCAATTCCGACAAAAAGCAGGAACACCGACATCACAATCAAACCGACTGCGATGCAAGTGCCTACAAAAGAAGAGAGAATATTAAGTAAAAAGCGTTTGAGCATTGCCTTATTGTTTTATAATTTGCATAATGCTTTGAGCCAACTCATTAGCTTTATCAAGTGTTTCAGCCTCACTGTAAATTCTGATAATCGGCTCGGTGTTGGACTTGCGCAGATGAACCCACGAGTCGGGGAAGTCAATCTTCACGCCGTCGATATCTGTGATCTCTTCATTGGCAAATCTTTCTTTCACCTTATCCAAGAGTGCATCAATATCAATATCCGGTGTAAGTTCAATCTTATTTTTTGCTATGGCATATTGAGGTAGGTCTCGTTTGATTTCAGACACTTTCTTGCCCGACTTAGCCATCAGTGTAAGGAAAAGAGCAACTCCTACAAGTGCATCGCGACCATAATGCAACTCCGGATAAATGATTCCGCCGTTGCCTTCACCGCCAATGATAGCGTTTGTTTCCTTCATCTTGGTAACGACATTAACCTCACCCACTGCTGCTGCCGTATACTTGCAACCATGCTTGCGAGTTACATCACGAAGACCACGCGAGGAACTCAAGTTGGAAACAGTGTCGCCCGGTGTGTGACCCAAAACATAGTCAGCAATAGCCACAAGCGAATTTTCTTCTACAAACATCTCGCCGTTTTCCATCACAATGGCAAGACGGTCTACATCCGGATCCACCACAAAGCCTACATCTGCACCCGCTGTGCGCATCACCTCTGCGATTTGAGTAAGGTTCTCCGGAATAGGCTCGGGGGTATGAGCGAATTTTCCGGTAGCTTCACAGTTGAGTTCGATGATATCCTCAACGCCCAATGCACGGAGAAGCTGAGGAATAATGACACCACCGATAGAATTGACGGCATCTACCACCACCTTAAACTTCTTGCTGCGAATAGCCTCTGCATCTACAAGACGCAAAGCCTTTACCTCCGATATATGGTGAAGAATATATGCGTCATTATGATATTCCTTACCAAGTGCGAAGACATCTGCGAAGGAATATTCGTCATTGTCGGCCAGTCTAATAACCTCCTTGCCCTCCTTGTCGGTAAGGAATTCACCATTGCAATTGAGCAACTTCAACGCATTCCACTGAATAGGGTTGTGACTCGCGGTGATTATAATGCCACCGCAAGCATGCTCAGCAGTTACAGCAAGTTCAGTGGTTGGTGTTGAGGCCATGCCGATGTTTACCACATCGAAGCCCATCGACAGGAGAGTGCCTACCACAAGGTGAGATACCATCTCGCCCGATATTCTTGCATCGCGGCCTACAACAATCACATTGCTCTCGCCCTTATACGATTTGCGGATGAAAGCTGCGTAAGCTGCTGTGAATTTTACGATATCCACACCACTCAGGCCTTCACCCTGGGCACCGCCGATAGTACCACGTATTCCGGAAATTGATTTTATCAAAGACATGTCAATATTCAGCTTTAAAGAATTTCAAATTTTTGTAAAGATAAGGTATACAACTGCTGATTTCGCTCGTAAAGCCGAGAGTGGAGCTGACAATAAGGTCCACCTCGCAATTGTAACCTAAGAACTCGAGAGGTACTTGGATACCCTCACCATACTGAGTGGTGGAAGAGAGAGTATTATTGCCATATACGAGGCTCATGCTGCCATTGCCCAAACCCATGTTTTCAGAATTGCCGACACCTGCAGTGGTATTACCCTCCCACATGTTTTTAATGTCGTAACGCATAAAACGCATATAGACAGTCTGGCCTTTGACGGGGCGGTTATTCATATCCCCACGCTTAATGACGCGCATAAACACAGTGCCGTCTCCGTTCATTCGATAAAAAGGCGCATCGGGACCTGTGATAAAATTTGAATCGACGGGTATGTTACCCTCCACCTTATGCTGGCATAGATACCAGTTGATGGCATTTTCCTCCTCATCAAGGAGTTCGGAATAACTCTTGCCATCCTCACATGACATGAGCATGGAAGAGAGAATTATAAAACCGAAAATCGGAAATAGTCTGCTAAATTTCATATGAAAAGAGAATCTCTATATCAAGATTTATATTCAAGTTTGTCTAACTTTTCAGGCAAGAACCTGTCATAATATGCCATATGCTCGACAAACAAATCCACACACTCCTGCAACGAACCATAAAATTCGCCTCCGGAAGCCATGAGATGGCCCCCACCATTGAAGAGGTCCTTACAGACATCACACACGGGGAAATCAAACTTGCTTCTGGTAGAAACCTTAATGCAATCTGCATCTTCACGCATAAACACAGAATATACGATTCCCCTGATATTTAGCGGCATATTTACAAGGCCCTCGGTATCACCTTTCTGGTAATTAAACTTCTTCAGGTCTTCTTTAGACAATACCACCAATGCGCAGCGCGACTTAGGGAAGATACGGGTGCGTTCGAGCAACGCGAAACTATTAAGCATCAAAGCATCGTAAGATGTTGACTTTATGGCCTCATCGACTATAGTCTTCTTATCGGCACCTTTCTCAAGGAGACGCATCATTATTTCGTATATCTCCGGATCACTGCAATTCACAGTGAAATTCTGGGTATCTGTAATAAGGCCTGTCAGAATAGCCATAGCGCCATTGAGGTCAAGATCGTTGTAAAAACCACAGGCAGCGATAAGTCGGAACACGAGCTCACAGGTAGAGGAAGCCTCGGGAAAAGAGAATGTGACATCGCAAGGGATATCCGGCTCACGGTGATGGTCAATAAGCACCTTCGCACACTCAGCATTCTGAATTACCGGAGCAAGGTCTCCCTGACGCTTTGCTGTGTTAAAATCGCACATGATAATCAGTTGAGCCTCATCCACCAGACGTGAACAATAGGGATCATATTGTGTAAAAACGGCAATATCCTTGACACCGGGCAGAAATGTCAACGACCTCGGCACCCTGTCGGGAATTACTACATTGACCTCCTTACCAAATGACTTAAGCAGATGATACAGACCGAGAGTACTCCCCACAGCGTCTCCATCCGGACGCATATGGCACGTGAGGACTATCCTCTCGCTGGAATCCAATAGCTTCCGGAATTCTTTTATATCATCATTATCAAATATATTTTTCATATTCTAAATTAAGTTGCAAATATAACTAAAAAAATTCAGTTAAGAGCCCGTCTCATAAAAATTTTCATTTGCCACAGCATTCATTTCCTGTCAGAAATGTCTGATTGGCTATCAAAATATTCACAATCACGGGATAATTTACCAGATTTTTGCTTACGATAAATATCTTTCACCTTGCATTTAGACGAATTACAACAGCCCATGCAACGAGGGGCATCCTCCTTGCCTTTATGCAGCAACTTATAGACAATCCAAGCCACCACTCCACCGAGTATTATAAATATAATCAGATATTGAATTTGCAACGACATTATTTTCCGGTCGATTTAGATGATTTTGATTTTTTTGATGCAACAGCCTGCTTAGAGCTAATATTTTGAGCATCGGCATTGATACGTCGATTTGAAGGGTCAGTCATTACGGCTCTTGTGATTTCGACAATCATCTCCTTTAGCTGATCGATAAACTCAGATGCACTATATGCACCTCGCTCTATCTGACGAAGTCTACCCTCCCATATGCCGGTAAGTTTGGCACTCTTCAGAAGTTCCTCTTTTATAGTGGCAATCAGATCAATGCCGGCCTGCGTAGCTTTAATCGACTTGCGTTCAAGCACTATATAGCCTCGCTTATAGAGAGTCTCGATAATGCCTGCACGAGTGGACGGACGACCTATACCGTTGGCCTTCAACGATTCTCTGAGGTCTTCATCTTCTACCGTAGAGCCGGCTGTCTCCATTGCCTTTAGCAGCGTTCCTTCAGTATAATACTTGGGGGGTTGGGTAGTTTTCTTGGCCAGAAATGGAGAATGCGGTCCTTGCTCCCCTTTCTCAAACTTGGGCAAAGTGTCGGCATCCTGTGTCTGCCCTTCACGTTCTTCAGGTGTCTTGGCAGTCTTGGCGTAAACCTCTTTCCAACCCGGGTTTGTAATCACCTTGCCGGTAACCTTGAATTTTGTTTTGTCGACAGTAGCGGAGACAATGGTCTGCTCAAATTCACAGTCGGGATAAAACACCGATATAAACCTCAACGCAATGGTATGATATACACGCTTCTCGTCGAGTGAGAGATTGTCAGGCAACTTCTCGCCGGTCGGAATGATGGCATGGTGGTCGGTGACTTTGGAATTGTCGAATACCTTCTTGCTCTTCTTGAGTTTGGCACCGGAAAGTTTCTCTACAAGTGAGGCGTAAGGTCTGAGACAATTCAGAATCGAAGCACACTTTGGATAAATATCATCGGTGAGATAGGTAGTGTCGACACGCGGATAAGTAGTCAGCTTCTTTTCGTAAAGCGACTGAATGGTGCGCAAAGTGAGGTCTGCACTCATGCTGAACTTCTTGTTGCACTCCACCTGGAGCGAAGTAAGGTCGAAAAGACGAGGAGGCGCCTCTTTACCTTTCTTCTTTGATATGTCGTTCACTACAAGAGGGAAATCCTTAAGGTGTTGCAATACCGACGCAGCATCCTCCTCCTTATTGAACGCCTTAGCATCGGCAGTGAACACCACATCACGATATTTGGTGCGAAGTTCCCAGGAATCCTTAGGCACAAATTCGGTGATTTCCTTCTGCCTGTTGACCACCAAAGCGAGTGTCGGCGTCTGCACTCGGCCAATAGAAAGCACTTGACGGTTAGTACCATACTTAAGCGAATAGAGGCGCGTTGCATTCATGCCGAGAAGCCAATCACCTATGGCCCTGCAAAGCCCGGCCACATATAGAGATTGAAGGTCGGATTCCTCACGAAGATGCTTAAAACCTTCAATAACAGCCTCATCGGTAAGAGAACTTACCCATAGGCGCTTCACCGGTTTCTTGACACCGGTTTTCTGAAGCACCCATCGCTGTATAAGCTCACCCTCCTGGCCGGCATCACCACAGTTTATAATCTCATCGCATTGCTCGGCAAGGGCCTTAATGGTGTTGAATTGCTGTTCAATGCCACGATCCGACTTCAGGCGTATACCAAATTTGGCAGGAATCATAGGCAGGTAAGAGAGTGCCCATGGTTTCCATAGCGGAGTATAGTCGGCAGGCTCCTTCAATTCACAAAGGTGACCGAAGGTCCATGTGACGCAATAGCCATTGCCCTCATAATAACCGGGGCGTTGCGATGTCGCACCGAGTATACGGGCAATGTCGCGCCCCACACTCGGTTTCTCAGTGATGCAAAGTATCAATTTATCCTTAATTACAAAGTGTTAAAGTAAGTTGGTGTCACCAGCACAAAGCTGATAATCAAGGCAAGTGCTTAGCTTCGTTCCAATAGCGATCCATATCATCGAGCGAAACATCGCCAAATGACTTGCCGGATTCCTTCACCTTAGCTTCTACATGATTGAAGCGTTTTATAAACTTACGGTTGGTATGTTCGAGAGCATTCTCAGGGTCTACGCCATAAAGCCTTGCGGCATTTATGACCGAAAAGAGCAGGTCTCCAAACTCCTCGTCGATATTGGTGATATTCTTGGTATCTGCCTTAATTTCGGCCTCCACCTCGGCCATCTCCTCCTTCACCTTATCCCATACTTGCTCCGGGGTTTCCCAATCGAAACCCACGTTGCGGGCCTTCTCTTGTATACGATTAGCCTTTATCAATGCAGGCAACGCATCCGGGACGCCTGAAAGAACACTCTTGTTGCCATCCTTCTCGCGCTGCTTTATCTTCTCCCAATTCTGAATCACAGTGTCGGCAGAATCAGCCTGCACATCGCCATAAATATGCGGATGCCTGAATATAAGTTTCTTGGAGAGTTTGTCGCAGACATCATAGATATCGAATTCTCCCTTCTCCTCGCCGATTTTGGCGTAGAAAGCCACATGCAGCAGCACGTCGCCAAGCTCCTTACATATATTCGGATTGTCCTCCCGCACGAGAGCATCACAAAGTTCGTAGACTTCCTCTATGGTGTTGGGTCGCAGAGATTCATTGGTCTGCTTGCGGTCCCAAGGGCATTTCTCTCGGAGATTGTCGAGGACATCGAGAAAGTCTCCGAAAGCCTTCAATTTTTCTTCCTTTGTGTGTTTGGTCATTTCTATCTTCTTTTTTATTTGGTTCCCGCCTTTCTCTTGTGATGTTGACATATCGACATTATGTCATTTTTAGATTTTGCCATTTTGACTTTATGTCATTTTGACTTGTTCCTTTAGCGCAGATTTCAGGGGAGCTTGTTTATCAGGTCCTTCACAATTTCGAAAGTCTTGCAGGGTGCTTCTGCCCAGAAATTTTGATATTCAGATATGTTTTCTCCACCTCCGGGCATATCACTCATAACTCTAACCGCCATAAAGGGCACTCCCCTCTTGTAGCAAGCCTGTGCTATCGCAGCCGACTCCATATCGCAACCGAGAGCATCTGCAAAATTCCTCTTGATTTCATTCACCTCTTCAGACTTGCTGATAAACTTGTCACCACTGCAAAGCAAACCGAACTTGATTCTTGAATCCGGCTGTTTGGCCAACTGCTCCATTATTAAAATTTCCTCATGTCGAGGCTCAAAATACAGGGGGCAATCGTCGGCCTGACCTACCTGAGTGCCGGGTCCGCACCACACATCGTGATAACAAATGCGATTGGCCACGAGGATATCGCCAATTTTCATAGACGCATCCAGACCACCGGCCACACCGGAGTTAATTACCAAATCAGGCTTTAGGGCTTCGATAAGTATCTGTGCATTAAGAGCCGCATTGACCTTACCGATGCCACACTGACAAGCAGAGACAGTGTGAGAACCTATAACACCTTGATAATATTTTAGAAAAGGAGTTTCTATCTCTTTGCATTCAGCCATTTGATGCAGAACCAATTCAAGTTCTTTGCGCATGGCAGCTATTATAAGAATCTTCATTTCAGCATTCTTTTCAATATAATTATGATAATGGAAGATATTACTACAGCTTCCAAAATACAAAATTACAAAAAAAAACGTTTATCCGAAAAAAGAGTACCATGAGAACTATCAAGATTTGGAACAAACCATCAGACAGTCAGCTAAAGGAAATAGCAGATGCGATAAGAGGAGGTGAGATAGCAATAATCCCTACCGACACCAGCTACGGCATAGCCGGTGACGCACTCAACGTAAAGAGTGTGGAGAAAATCTGCAAACTGAAACGCATTAATCCGGAAAAGTCAAACTTGTCGGTAATCTGTGCTGATATATCTATGGCAGCTGAATATTCAAGAATTGATGATTCAACGTTCAGGCTTATCAAAGATAACACACCCGGAGCATTCACATTCCTTCTGCGTGCGGCGTCTAAATTGCCAAAGGCTTTCAAAAACCGCAAGACTGTAGGCATAAGAATACCCGACAATGAATTTGCGAGAATGCTCGCCGCTGAGTTGGGAAACCCGGTGATAACATCAAGTATAGAATATGACGATGAAGACTATGCAGTCAACCCCGGGCTGATAGCTGAGAGCTATGACGGGGCAGTTGACTTTATGGTGGAAGAGGGAGAAGGAAGCACCGAAGTCTCTACCATAGTGGATTGCACCGGATCGGAGCCGGTAATCACGCGAGATGGGAAAGGGGAACTTTGAGGATACAATCAGGCATTAATCTGATACACAATATACTCAATAATGAAGGCTACACCTGCAAGCACAATGCAAACCAATGCGCAGACATCGAGTTTGCGGCTTGCTTGCACGCTCATGCGCTTGAGATAGAGCGAAGCGAGATGAGCGAACACACCCACAAAACAGAAGAACTCATCTATAAGTCCATACCAAGGAGTGCGGAGCACCACAGAGAGCACTACCACTACCGCTACGAGAATCATGGCCACCCAGGCTATGATTTTTGATTCAATAAACTTGGTTTTCATTAATGTAACTATCGATTAATGTAACTATCGATTAATGTAACTATCGATTAATGTAACTATCGATTAATGTAACTATCTAAAGAGTTTGAAACCATAGAGTTTGCCATTGTAGTCCATAGCTAACATGGCATACACGCCAACCGGCAAGGAAGAGAGATCAAGGTTGATCAAGTTAGTGTTCTTGAAATACTTTTCCATTTGCCTTAAGCCCTGCATGGAATAAATGCTAACAATCTTGATGTTTTCAGGAAACATTACGGATATATGGCCACCATCTTTATTGAGTATCACCGGTTTGGTGGGCGATAAAATCTCATCGAGCTCGGCGGCACGAGACTTGCGCTCGTTATCCACCTCTTTCAGGAAATTCTCAAAAAAAGAGAACGGAATCTCCTCTTCATCCGCCAATACATCATCGAGCGTATAGTCTCTGAAATCAGCAGGATTATATAGCTGAAACTCGATGGCAGTAGGCATCATCACACTGTTGTTGCGACGGTCTATAGCCTCAAGTTTCTCCTTTGCCTCATCGCTTAGCGAGTTGAATTCAGGTGTGTCATAAGGGTTGTGGATTGCCTTATTGATATGGAGAGGGAGATTGCGCCAGGCTGCCAATGCTCTCTCTGGCTGACGGTCATCATATCTTATCAACTCCACCTCGTGGGCAAAACGGGTGAGAAGATCCTTCTCATCGTCGGTCATAGCTGCACGGTCGAACTTGCCTGTCCGGCTATAGCCGAGAATCGGGAAAGCCTTTGTGTCGGCAGACACAATCACAAATCCGCCATTTGGGTGATTGTAAATATAGAAAGGAGAGAAAAGGCGGTCGGTAGTTAGCTGGCGCCCATTCCATGCGAGCTTAGGGGCAGCCACATAAATGCCGTTGAGCGAGTTGAAAAAAGCCTCAGC
>CAJUIJ010000005.1:20934-36529 GCA_910586175.1 uncultured Muribaculaceae bacterium
CGAAGCTTGTTTCTGTGTCACTGTTTCGGCATAGGCTCTGTGTGCGGGGGTTAATATTGATAAAGCCGCAACGCATAGTGCGACTAAAGATTTCAAACTTTTCATACATATATAACGCACATGCAACCCATTTTATTAACAATGACATAAAAAAAGCCCATGGGTCATCGGTTAGGATGAAGACCCATGGGCTTTTTTAGTTCAGACATCTTGCCGCATATTCAGACGATGCGACAAGCATGCAGAATAATTATTACATAATCATCAACGGACCAACAGTTTGACAGAGGTTTTAGCTACACGTACCACATAAGAGCCGGCAGCTACATTGAGTTCGCAATCACCCTTGCCGGTGTAGATCACATGACCCTGAAGGTCTGTAACCATCACATCTGCATCAGCCTCGGCACCCTTCACGATGATAGCGCCTTGCATCGCTGCCACCAAAATTCCGTGTCCGATATGCGAAGCATCTATTGATGATTCCTTGCTATCGACTTTTATGTTGTCGATTGCCACAGAGCATGAATAACTATCCTTGTGAGCATGGAACTGTACCTGCATTTTCTTAGCATCGGCAGGCTTCTCCACAGGAATTGAAACGAACTTCCAACCGGCCTCGTCAAAATCGGTGTAAACGTAAGAAGCTTTGTTGCGGAACTCACCTCCATCGAACGATACATCGACATTGAGCCAATGATTATATCCCGGCACAGCATATAGATAGAACGAGACGAACAGTTTGTCACAATCTGCCACATTGATATTGCCTGAGGTCATATAATCGTCGCGCAACGCGTCTGAGTATGGACCATAGTAAGCATAAGCAAGACCTTTGCCTCCATTCACTGGAATCACCTGTCCTTCATTGATCAAATATGCCATCTCAGCAAATGCCCAGTTGGAAGTACCTTCGCTGCCATCGAGTTGCCATGATGAATGCTCTGCTTCAATATAATCACCTACCTGCTTGTCGAAATTCTCTACAAACGGGAGTTCTGAAGGCTTACCAACAAGCAGAGTATTTGAAATGCCGGATGCGCCGGCGTAATTGGTCGACACGGCCTTTACGAAATATTTCACTATTTCTTCCTCGCCAAACTCTGTATCATCTACATAAGAAGTCTCGGTGAGACCGGCTACGAGCTGACTTGCGTTATAATCGCTGTAACCATTGCCCCGAAGCACGATATAAGTGAGATGTTCGGCATCGATATAGCCATTGTTTATGCCTGAGGTGGGAGCTGTCCAGCTTACTGACACTTTGCCATCCTCACCAAGCTTAGCCACGACATCGGTGGGTTGTCTCGGCTCATCTACGCCAACATATACTGAGCCTGAGACTCCGTATGCATTACCGGCAGTACCATTAGCAACCACTCGGTATTCATATACTTTACCGGAGATAACGTTGTTGTCTTTTACAGTGTATTCATTGCCCGGCACTACGTCAGAGAGAATTTCCACCTCATCCCATACGAATGTGTCATTATTATAACGTGTCACTGTGACTCCCTTGAGAGATTCGAGGTCATCGCCTTCAATATCTTTGGCCGGGGCCAAGAATGTTACCAACACAGGTGCACTACCTCTGGTTGTCGAGATATTGAGATTGGTGACGTCAAGGGGAATCTGGCCCACTGTAATAGTATGGTCAGGATAGTTGCCATAGTCAGAACGGTCTCCAACATATACGAGCGCACGATAGCTGTATTCGCCAAACTCAGAGAGGTCGGTGTCATTCCAAGTGAGAGTCTCGCCCGGAGTGGGGTTGTCGAAGGTATGGAGAGTCACATAATCATTACCATAACCAATCTGACGAGCTATCTTAATGCAAGAGATTGATTGCAAAGGCTCATTGTTGACATCGCCGAGCGAAGCGTGCGAATTGAGAGGAGCCTTCATCGAGAGGGCAATAAACTTCTCAGCCTTGTTGTAAGTAGCAGTGAAATCAGACACGGAAGAGGGGTAGATAATCTGGGGAGCCTCAGCACTCTTGAGCGTAACATTATCAACAGCGATAGGCAATGCCTTCTTGTCATTACGGCCCACAAGTCGTATCATGGCATATTTTGAGCCGGTGGGGACCTCCACTACCTCAACAACTTTATTCCAGCCCTTGGTCTCAGCATCCTTTATAACATTCGTTTTAACAGGCTTGAAAGACTTGCCATTATCGAAAGAAATCTCAGATCTTATTGATGCCTCACCGCTATCTTCGGCAGTTGCGTAGAAGCTGTAACCCAGCTGCACAGCCGCTTCACCTTCGACATTGATTTTGGACGAAGTAAGTCTGAAATCAGAAATCGGAGTTGACTCGTAGGTAGACACATAGGCAAAAGCACCTTCACCACCCTCAGGTTTAATCTGTTCGTTGCCAGCATATTTATAAGCATCCACGCGCCATTCAGGGGGATACGAGGAGTTGCAGTCGGTTGATTTTGTCCATAGGAAATCCTCACCGTAGCTGTAATCATCCACCTTTTTGTCGAAAGTTTCGGCAAACGGGAGCGAAAGTGCAGGACCTGCAACCAGCGACACATAGTCAGACTGTTCACCGTCACCGGCAGCCGAAACAGCGGTTACGGAGAAGGTCAGCAATTGTGGTTCGGTAATTTCAGATGCATTATATGTATAGTGTGTATCGGTGATATTTTCAGCAACAACTTCGCTGCTGTAACCCACTTTTTTCTTCACAACATACCTCAAACCATCAGCCTCGAAGTAGCCATTATGGGCACCTACAGTAGGGACATCCCATGAAAGGAGCACATCGCCATTTTCCTGCTCAACGGCCTTCAGATTGTTAACCGATCCGGGAGTGTCAATGCCGATATATACAGGAACATTAACATAATCAGAGGCTCCATCTTCATTATAAATAAAGAGTCTCCATTCTTTAGCACCGGTGATTTCCGGCTTGTTTACAATAATCTCGTATGTTTTTCCGGGTTCAATTGGACTCAACTCGGCAATCAATTCGGGATCATCGTACCATCCAGCTACCGTCTGCAGCTCAGCCTTAGTCAAAGAAGTAAGATTCTCATCAAGGTCCTTATATTTAGTCGGTGCAGTGAAAGTGACGGTTACAGGCATCTGGCCTTTGACAGTAGAAACGGATACATCAGTTGCCTTATCCGGAAGAGAACCTGCAAGAATATCTGAGGTTGAAGTGCCATAAGAAGTCACACCATTGGCATAGACCATAACCTTAAAACTGTAGCGTTTTCCACGTTCAAGGGAGGCTTCTATATACGACAGATCCTCACCGGGCTGCGGGGCAGTAAAAGTATGGAGGAGAGTCATCTCGGTATAATAGCCGTTATCTATACCGACTTCAATCTTTTCGATTTCGGTCAGGTCGACTATTTCATCATCCCAAGTTACATAATCTGTACGCGAAGCCTTAGTAGGAGCCTTGAAAGATATCTTCATACCGGATTCTGAAGGAATCCAGACAGCTTTTAAATCGGAGACATCATAAGGTGCGAAAGGATCTTCATCGTCAGAAGCTGCTTTTAAGGCATTAGAAACTTGCGTGGGTTGCGCCTTGGAGGGCGAGCCATTGAGGGTAACGGCCAACATAGTGGCGGATCCCATGAAAACTGCTGCCCCAAATACATAGGGTAGTACTTTCTTCATAAATAATTGATTAAGTTAATGATTTAAGTTGCTTATTACTTGTGTTTTAATTAACGATACGTATTACCGATAATAGACAGAGTCCGTATTGATAATAGACAGAGTCTATATTTGATAAGTTGCTTGAATATTACAATACATATAGCAAATATAGTTCTGAAACAAATCGTATGTCACCTATTCGGGAGCAAATATACACAAAAAAATATGTAAAACAATAAAGTCGCTTCAAAATTTCAATAAAAATTAAAATTTCAAAAACCGGATGCTGATATTTTGCAATAATATTACTTCGTTTTTTGTCGCAACGTTATTCAAAACTTCTGTAACGCGAAAGTTTTTGCAAAAAAGGTTTGCAGATTATATTTATTTAACTTACCTTTGCGTAGTGACTTCGCAAGTCAAGATGGCCCGAGGGTTGAAAGGCCTTTTGGCATCATGACTTGCCACTAAAGCAGGTGAGCCCGGTAATATGGGATTAAACCGACAAACAGATAAAAGACAAACACAATAAGCAAACAAACAACTTAAATCGTAGAGACAGACATGAAGAAACACAATTTCTATGCAGGGCCGAGTATTCTGACCCCGTACACCATTCAGAAGACAGCTGATGCAGTGCTCAATTTTGCCGACATGGATCTCTCATTGCTTGAGATTTCTCACCGCAGCAAGCAGTTCCAGGCAGTGATGGATGAGGCTCAGGCCTTGACTAAAGAATTGCTCCAGCTTCCTGACGACTACCATGTGCTCTTCTTGGGTGGCGGCGCAAGCATGCAATTCTGCATGGTGCCCTTCAACCTTCTCAACAAGAAAGCAGCCTATATCAACACAGGCACATGGGCAACCAACGCCATCAAAGAGGCTAAGATATTTGGAGAGGTAGATGTGTTGGCATCATCAGAAGATACAAAATTCAACTACATACCGAAGAATTTCGAAATACCGGCCGATGCTGACTATTTCCACTTCACATCCAACAATACAATCTACGGCACAGAGATACGTCATGACTTCGACAGCCCGGTGCCTGTAGTTTGCGACATGTCGTCCGACATTTTCTCTCGCGTGTTTGATCCCACCAAATATGGCGTGATTTATGCAGGTGCTCAGAAGAACCTCGCACCAGCCGGTGTGACAATCGTAATCGTTAAGGAGAGCTTGCTCGGCCACGTGAACCGTGAAATTCCGACAATGCTCGATTATCGCACTCATATCAAGAAAGGCTCGATGTTTAACACCCCGCCGGTGCTCCCCATCTACTCTGCACTTATGACTCTGCGCTATTATAAAGAGCAGGGTGGCGTGAAAGAGATGGAGCGTCGCGACCTTGAGAAGGCTGCTATACTCTATGATGAGATAGACCGCAACAAGCTCTTCCGCGGCACAGTGGCTGAAGAGGACCGCTCGATCATGAACGTATGCTTCGTGATGAATCCTGACTATGCCGAACTGGAGAAAGACTTCATGGAGTTCGCAACAGAGCAGGGCATCGTAGGTATAAAGGGACACCGCTCAGTAGGTGGATTCCGCGCGTCACTCTACAATGCACTCCCCAAGGAGAGCGTAGAGGTGCTCGTGAAAGCAATGAAAGACTTCGAGGCTAAACATTGAGAATCAAAATGAAAGTACTTGTATTCACAGAGAAGCCTTTCGCTCCGGCAGCTGTAAAGGCGATAGAGAATGTAGTCAACGCATCGGGCAATGAGCTCGAGGTAGTGGAGATGGGCACACGCGAAGACCTGCTCGAAGCAGTTAAGAACGCCGAAGGTCTGATAGTGCGCAGCGATAAAATCGACGGCGCAGTGATGGATGCCGCTCCCAAATTGAAAGTTATAGTACGCGCCGGTGCCGGTTATGACAACATCGACCTTGAGGAGGCTACCAAGCATGGCATATGCGTGATGAACACTCCCGGTCAGAACTCCAACGCAGTTGCCGAGTTAGTATTTGGCATGGTGGTGATGATGTGCCGCAACCAATATAACGGCAAATCGGGCACAGAGCTGAAGGGCAAGAGCCTCGGCATCTACGCTTTCGGACAGGTGGGCCGCAACGTGGCCCGTATCGCCAAGGGCTTCGGCATGAAGTTAGAGGCACTCGACAAGTTTGTGGACGATGCTGTGATGCTCGGCGAAGGTGTGCAGCCTGTGCATAGCCCCGAAGAACTGTTTACCAACAACCATTTCGTATCGCTTCATATACCCGCCACACCCGAGACCCGCAACAGCATCGGCTATGACCTCGTGATGAAGATGCCCAAAGGTGGCGTGCTGATCAATACCGCCCGCAAGGAGGTAATCGACGAGGCCGGACTCATCAAGGCACTTGAAGAGCGCCCCGACCTCAGATATGTCTCCGACATCAAACCTGACTCAGCAGAGGAGTTCGAGAAGAAATTCGCAGCCCGCGTGTTCTTCACACCCAAGAAGATGGGAGCACAGACAGCAGAGGCCAACTTCAATGCAGGTGTCGCCGCTGCCGAACAGGTGATCGCTTATCTGAAAGATGGCTGGAACAAATATCAGGTGAACAAATAATTGTCGCCTATCTTGCATGTGGGGTATTTTGCCCTTATGCCATGCACTTCGATATAGAAGAGTGGGAATCTTTAGGGGTGCCCACTCTTCTGAATTTTTGGATTTTCGTATCTTACTATAAAATGTGTTAGACTTTTAACTTTTAGGATCATATACTGATGAAAAAAATTACTGCCGCACTTATTGGCGCGGGCATATTATCACTTCTCTCCTACCCTGCTCATGGCAAGCTCAACGAGCCTTATTACGGCACTAACTACACTGTGCCGTTTGCACACGCTTACCGTGCGCTCAATGCATTGGGCGTGGACCATCACAAGGCTATCGACAGAGATGTATATCACATGAAACGCCTCGGTCTCAATGCCTTCAGGTTGCATTTATGGGATGTAGAACTCTCGGATGCAGAAGGAAACTTGCTGGACAACGAACACCTCGAACTGCTCGACTACCTGATATCCCAACTTGAAAAACGAGGCATAAAGGTAATGCTCACCGCGCAGACTAATTTCGGCAACGGTTATCCGGAACGAAACACCGACCCCTACAATGCCTTCACCTACGACTACGAGAAATGCAACATCCACGAAAATAAGCAGGCACAGGATGTACAGGCAAATTATCTCGCACAGCTGATCAAGCACAAAAACCGATATACCGGCAAGACATATGCGGCCGACCCCGATATATTGATGATGGAAATCAATAACGAGCCATGCCACAGCGGCACGGAGCAGGAGATTACCGCATATATCAACCGAATGGCAAAAACATTGAGAGACAACGGTTGGAAAAAGGATGTGCTATACAACGTGTCGCACAATCTTGACAAGACACGTGCATATTATGCCGCCGATATCGACGGCACCACCTACCAGTGGTATCCCACCGGACTTGTACATGGCAGCCAACGCCATGGCAACTTCTTGCCGGCACTCGACAATTATGCCATACCGTTTGACACCATAAAAGGTTACGACCGCCAACCGAGGGTAATATATGAGTATGACCCCGGCGATGTGCTTGACACATACCTCTACCCTGCTGCCGCCCGTACATTCCGCAAGGCAGGATTTGACTGGATAACACAGTTTGCTTACGACCCAATCGACATGGCTCGATTCAACTCTGAGTATCAGACTCATTTCCTCAACCTTGCCTACACCCCCGGCAAAGCGATAGGTATGGCAATCGCTGCTGAGGCCACACGCCGTATTCCCAAAGGTAAGGACTACGGAAAATTTCCGAAAGACACCATTTTCGGCGATTTCTTGGTAAGCGCAAACCGCAACCTCGCAATGCTTAATGACGGAGAGCTATATTATCACACAAACAATACGACAGAAAAACCGAAAAGCCTCGGCAAGTTAAGGCGCATAGCCGGTGTGGGTAGCTCTCCCATGGTAAATAGTGACGGCAACGGTGCATACTTCATCGACAAACTCGACAATGACGTGTGGCGACTCGAACTGATGCCCGATGTGATTATCACCTCCGACCCATTCAAACGGCCATCGCTCTCAAGGAGTGTGGCCCATATCTCTACAGAGCCTGTGGCATTGCAAATAGACTTGCCGGGGCTCACCGACGGTTTCTGCTACATGCAGGTGAACGAAGCAGGTAAAGAGAGCGCAAGCGGCAACGCTACAGGCAAGAGTGTAACCCTCGCACCGGGTGTATATCTCCTCAGCTCCAAACCTGAGGCACAGGGCAAGTGGAATGCTGCGTCGACCTATGGTGATGGCAAATTGATGGTAGGAGAATACGTGATGCCACCAGTTGTAGAAACTCCGATTGCAGTCATCAATAAGACCCCTCAACGCATTGCCACAGGCAAACGACTTAAAATCAAGGCTGAAATCGCAGGCACAGCACCGATTGACTCTGTGAAAGTATTTGCAGGCGACGTGAATTTCTGGAGTCCGGTGAATGCTGTATATGATATGCATAAAACCGGGAAATATGAATATACATGCGAAATCGACCTTGACAAAGAAAATAAAAAGGCAGATAATAAGTCATGGGTATATGACTATAATATAGTGGTTTATTCAGGAGGTAAAGCTACTACCTATCCAAGTGTCGAGAGTGGTGCACCACTCGATTGGGATTTTGCAGCCGGCAGAAGTTCGGGGCAAGCAGCGGAGATGTATAATGTGAAGATAACACCGCAAGGCGATGCAATTAGTCTTTACGACTCCACCAAGGGTTATGATGCAACTGATTCGGAACGTTCGGCAATATCAAAATATGTCGGAGACGTAATGGCTGATTATACTACAGTCAGCAATGACAGAAAAGTGAAAGTCACGGCAAAAGCAGATGGTAAGGCTCATAAGCTAAACCTCGGACTCGTGACGCGAGAGGGATTCACATACTCAGCTCCACTTGAAATTTCCGCACAAGGAACCGGAAGTGTCGTGGCCGGCGAATTCACCGTATCTGATACATATCTATTCCCTGAACCTTTCCCTGCGTTTATGGACCGCACTTTCTCGCCCGACAAGTCCACAGCTCCGAAATTCAACCTGCGCGATGTGGAGAGTGTGACAATCTACACCGACGCACATTCGGTCCCTCTCCCCGTTGAAATTGAAACAATCATAATAGAATGACAGATATGACAATATGCAAGTTATTTAGATACACAATTGCCGCGGCCATGTTTTGCTCGCTTATCTCGGCAGATGCCGGCAAGAGATATGCAGGCGGCGATGTATCGCTTTTGCCGACATATGAAGATGCCGGTGCGAAATATAAGACACATGAGGGCAAACCTATCAGTGATGTGCTCACATACTGCAAGCAGGAGGGCATGAACGTGATGAGGGTGAGAGTATTCGTAAATCCACAAGATTATGATAGCAAGGATGCCGACCCCAACGCGTGCCAAACCATCGAGTCTGTGCTTCCGCTCTGCAAGCGAATCAAGGATCGCGGTCTCGGTTTGATTCTTGATTTCATGTACTCAGACACGTGGGCAGACCCTGCCAAACAATGGACACCTAAGGCTTGGCTTGGACAAAGCGACGAAGAACTGTGTGAGACAATCTATGATTATACGAAGTCGAGTCTTGAGACATTGAAGCAAGCGGGTGTTGTGCCGGACTTCATACAGACCGGTAATGAGATTAGTTTCGGTATGTTATGGGGAAGACACACTGAAGCTGAAAGCGAATTGAAAAAATGCTTTATGGGAAGCAGCAAAAATTGGGATAGACTCGGCAAACTGCTTAACAAAGCGGGAGCGGCATGTCGTGAGGTTTGTCCTGAGGCCAAGATTATCATACACACGGAGAGAATTCAGCAGGTGAGTGTGCAACGCAATTTCTATCAGCAAATCAAGAAGCTGAATGTGGATTATGACATAATCGGGGTGAGTTATTATCCATATTTCCATGGGTCGATGAAGCTGCTTGAAAATGCAATAGATGATTTGGAAGCCAACTTTTCTGACAAACCTATTTTTGTGGTTGAGACAGGTTACCCCTATAAATGGGAAGTGCCCGGCACTGACCAGAAAGTAGACTACCCTTACAGTGACCAAGGGCAGAATAATTTTGCTGAAGACTTAGTGAGCATGCTTGAGAAGCATGAACAGGTGGAAGGTCTATGCTGGTGGTGGATGGAATATAACGCATTCGGCACCAATCTCAGTGGCTGGTATAACGCACCTTTGTTTGACAGCACCACCGGGAAAGCCACAGCTGCATTTAAGACTATATGCAGTTTTGCTAAAGATGACAGTGGAGTAACTGAAATTTCACGTGACGAATCGGCCGATGATGTGCGCTACTACGACATACATGGAAATGAAGTAAACAGCACCGAGGACTATCGCGGTCTGCTCATAAGGAGTGATGGCACTAAGGTAATGAAACTTAGATAGATGAGATAATAATTACAGGGCCGATGCTTGCATTTGCATCGGCCCTGTGTTATTTAAGAATTAAGAGCCCGTCTAAATATGTGAGACAGTCTCGGTTAGTGACTTGCGCGAGAAATGATTGGGTAATGGTGCGGCTGAGGGGTCGGCATAGCCGAGGTCGAGCAGCATCAGAATCTCTTCATTTTCGGGAAGACCGAGAAGGGCATGGAGTTTATCGGGGTCGAAGCAGTTTACCCAGCAAGAATCCACTCCCGCATCGGCAGCCGCAAGCATCATATGAGTGGCCACAATCGAGGCATCCTCAATGCCTGATTCCCGTTTTCCGCCGGGATATGTGTAGACATTCTCCTTATCGAAAGCCACTACAAGCACGGTGCGTGCCCCATATCGGCAGGGAGTGCATTCATCTATTTTTGCCAAAGCTTCTTCTGAAGTGGCAACATAGATATGTTGTTCCTGAAGATTCTTGGCAGTCGGGGCAAGCCTACCCCCCTCGAGTATAGCCGTAAGCTTGTCGGCTTCAACCATGCGGTCGCTATATTTCTTACACGAGTAACGCTTTTCTGCGAGTTTCAAAAATTCCATAATTTTATAGTTTAAGTCGAAGTTGTGGAGATAATGATGATTTAATCGGTGAGCAACGGGCGGTTGCGTCCGGCCACATCTATATATAGTAACGAATCCGCACGAATTTTGGTTTATGCGGTACTGTACCCGGCATCGGGACGAAAGAAGATATTACTGTCTTGTCCGGAAAATCTTCAACGCTTCTTCTGCTGTAACCTTGATAGGCTGTCCATTGGCATCAGCGATGACAACTTGTTCCCCAAGTTTCATCTTGCGCTCCAACATCCGCTTCTGGGCAGATACAATACCCTGATGAATACGGTCAAATAATTTTATTTCCTCTTGTTCTGACATGATAGTTTGATTTCTTTTAATAATGACGCGTTTATTGGAATGTTTCTGTCGACAATCGGTTTTGCCTCATGTCCATTGTCATACATCGACCAATAGTCAACAAGAGGAGTGAATATTTCAAACAAGTTCCTCAACCCAAGCCAATATCTGCGATGTATGACAGCTTTCGGGATATCATGGCCACCCGATGCAACCCGCGCTGCCACGCGCAGCTCCGCCATCTCAGGCGATGGGAGCCAAAAGAACAGTAACGTCACGGTGTAACCGGCATCTTTTGCCCGTTTGACAAGAGTGCTATATGAGCGTGTGGCGAGGGTTGTCTCGATTGCAAAAGACTTCCTTCGCATAATGAGTTGGTCAATTCGCCTGAGCATAAGTTTTCCGGCCTCAATTGCCACATCTTCAGGATGGAATGGAGAAAGGCCTTTGGCTATCTCATCGGCATTGACAAACTCCTCACACTTCAGCACTTCGGGAAGCACTGAGAGCGAGGCTGTGGTCTTGCCGGCCCCATTGCATCCGGCGATGATGTATAAATTAAGATTGTCCATATTTAGCGAAGACACTTATGATTCCATCTGCAAAATTACTAAATTTTGGACGATAGTTGAAGTGTAATCAACCAATTTTGAAAAATTTTGCATTTATATCAAGTGCAAAAGATGACTTCAAAGGAAAAATCTCAAATATTATTGGTCATAACAATGGGGCAATGTAAAAATGCAATTGCTAAAGAGGGTGTCCATACAGTAATTGAAATGGAATGGCGATTTTCAATCGCCATTAACTCCGTAGATGTCATGACATTAGTGGCGATTAAAAATCGCCGTTCCATTACACCAACCGTAATTGCATTAAACCATTTTAACAATTAAACCGGTATTTATATTGACCCTGAATTGTTGAATGTGAACTATTCTATGAATTATGGGTTGTTGATGGGGGCCGGATTGTCTATCAGAATTGGTTGGCGTTGCAGCAGGGTGAAGAGGTCGGTGTTGGCTATTGCTATGAAGCCACAGGGATCACCATCTGTAATCACTATCTTTTGGCGGGCTGCCACATCCTTATCCATCACGAATACCACATCTCTTGCCGATTCGCGCAGCAGTCCGAATGGAGTGGCCGCCCCGTGAGATGTGCCGAGTATTTCAATCATCAGGGGCTCGTCGGCAAATGACACTCTCGGTATTTGCAGAGAAGCTCCGAACTCTTTTGTGATGAATGCTTTGCGCGCATGGGTAACATAGAGCCAGAATTTGTTTTTCTGACGGTTGGTAAGAAGAATTGTCTTTACAGTCTCAATGCCAAATGCACGGTCGATGTTCAGGCAGTCGTCCATCGAGACACCGGGATCGCTCTCTATTCGGGTAAATGGTATGCCGTTAGACTCCAGCGATTCATATATAAGACGCTGGGTATCGTTCTTGAATTGAACGGGTGCACCTTGCATTATCTCGCTTGTGTAAAAGTCGCTCATTATTAAGAAATTTAATTATTTTCACCTACTATAGTCGCCACTATTTTTCTTGCTCCGCCATGATCGCGAAACTCGCATAGATATATGCCCTGCCATGTGCCAAGATTCAAACGTCCGTTTGATATTGGAATTGTAACCGATGCTCCAATTATTGATGACTTGGCATGGGCCGGCATATCATCAACTCCTTCCATGGTGTGAGTATAATATGATTCGCGCTCCCTTACCAATCGGTCAAAGATGCTTTTCATGTCAACTCTCACATCATAGTCAGCATTCTCGTTGATAGATAATGCAGCAGAAGTATGCTTGATAAATAAATTAAGCAGTCCCACACGCGGCAAATCAGGCAAATGGTCAACAATCTCATCAGTAACGAGGTGAAAACCATTCTTGCGCGGATGAAGTGTAAATTCAATTTGTCTCCACATATGTCAATCTCTTAAGATACACCCTCCCCTATTCGAAGTCCATCTGAAGATGGGAAGATGAAACGATTCAGCTCAAATCCCGGCACAAAAATAATAATTTTTACGCCATTAATCAAATATGATATACGTGCCGGTGTGCCACATAGACTACAATTTGCTTTCATTTATATGATAATTATACAACAAATGTTGATTCCTAAAACTGATTTCTACTTTTAAATTTATTTTCTTATATTTGCAATGTAAATGCCGAAAATTCTAAAACTTAATACTCCGGGCGACTATCTCTCGTATGTAGGTGGAGAATCACGACATCCGCTTGTGGGTGTGGTTGAATTCGACAAAGTGTCGCCGATAGCCTCCAGTCTTAATCACTATGGAGTCTATGCTCTTTTTATGCATAGCCATATAAGAGATGATCTGCAATATGGCCGAGGATCTTTCGGACATTCATCCGGAAGTCTTATATGTGTAGCTCCGGGACAGATCGGAGGTCGTGAGGATGTGGGTGACAAGATTGACTTAGATGGTTGGGCAATTTTGTTTCATCCGGATCTGCTGGTTGGCACGCCACTCGAAAAGGGAATCCGCAAATTCTCATTTTTCGATTACAGTGTAAACGAGGCCGTATTTCTTGAAATAGATGAGAAAGAAAGGCTTGCGACATTGATGAAGAGTATACGCGATGAGATATACCATCCGACCGACAGCGACCAAAACGCAATCATAGTGAGTTACATATCTGTTATGCTCCACATTTGTAACCGTGCCTATGTACGTCAATTCCATCAGATACGCCGAACGAGCGATGATATTCTGGTGCGTCTAAGCTCATTGCTGAATGAATATT
Organism: uncultured Muribaculaceae bacterium; assembly: GCA_910586175.1. Lineage (GTDB taxonomy): Bacteria > Bacteroidota > Bacteroidia > Bacteroidales > Muribaculaceae > Lepagella. The sequence continues at coordinate 34,688 of CAJUIJ010000005.1, forward strand.
ACGACAATGGACTGCAACTGAAATATGGAGTGCCGGGAGTGCAGTATTTCGCAGACAAATTATGTATGACAGCTAACTATTTCAGTGATTTACTGAAGAAATCGACCGGAGAGAATGCGAGCAACTTCATACGCGACCATATCATAAGGATTGCTAAAAACAGGCTCTTATCAACACACACCGTCTCGCAGGTGGCATATGACATGGGCTTTGATTATCCGCAGCATTTCAGCCGCATGTTCAAAAAGCATACCGGAATGAGTCCAATACAATATATTGCAAGTCTCAATCAGAGATAATAGTGCCGGCAAATATGATAGCAGGAGAAGTTCCGGCAAAAATTATCAAAAGCATCTGCGACTAAGGGCGCCACCTCCCTACGGTGACGCCCTCGATATAAATAAATTTGGATTTACTTGTTGAAACTCTCAACGAAGAAGGCTGCTATATCGTCAAACGGTATAATGTCGAGTTGATCGTATAGATCGCAGTGCGATGCGCCTTTGACTGTGAGCATCTGCTTGTTGTCGCCTTTTAGCTTGGCAAATGTATCCTTGCCGAAATAATAAGAGTGGGCCTTGTCGCCATGAACAATCAGCACCGCATTTTCAAGTTCGTCGGCATACTCAAAAAACTTGAAATTCATAAACGGCAGATTGGAAGTGACATTCCATCCATCATTGGAGTTGCCAGAGCGAACATGATAGCCACGCGGGGTCTTGTAGTAGGCATAATAATCCTTCACAAATTGGGGCGCATCAGCAGGCAGCGGATCAACCACACCTCCGGCACGGCGATACTCACCTGCCTTGAAATCGGCTGAACGTTGAGCTGCCATAGCGGCACGCTTGGCGTTACGCTGCCCGGCTGAGTTTTCGCTGTCGAAGTAACCGTTTGCGCTGACTCGGGTCATGTCATACATCGTAGATGCAACGGTAGCTTTTATGCGCGGGTCATTAATCGCCGCCTCAATAGCTATTCCTCCCCAGCCACATATGCCGAGGATTCCTATTTTAGAAGAGTCTACATCTTCTCGGTTCGCCAGATAATCAACTGCCGCAGAGAAATCTTCCACGTTAATATCGGGCGAAGCCACGCGACGCGGCATTCCTCCACTCTCGCCGGTAAAAGATGGGTCGAAAGCAATGGTCAGAAAACCTCGCTCCGCAAGTTGCTGGGCATAAAGTCCGGAGGATTGTTCCTTCACTGCTCCGAAGGGACCACTCACTGCTATGGCAGCCAATTTCCCGGCAGCGTTCTTGGGTTTATACATATCAGCAGCGAGAGTAATACCGTATCGGTTTACAAATAAAACCTTAGAGTGTTCTACCTTATCGCTCTGCGGGAACACCTTATCCCACTGTTGTGTAAGCTCCAACTTTTCAACAGGAGCCATTGATGTGTTTGTGTTTGTATTATTCATCTCTTTTGAGTTTACGGTCAGGGCACCGAGAGTCACCAGCACCGAAATAATAATAGATCTCATTACTTTATTGATTTACCGAGTTAATAGGCAACGGCTTATTTTTCAGTGCAAAATTACACAGGAGATTTATAAATTTTATACCTATAATTCGGATATCATAACCAAAATCCTCGATTCCTGCATCCCGCACCCTCAAGGTCTTGACATGAGTACTGAAAATCATAAGCATTAACATCTATATCACTAACTTAGTGCTATTGAAGCATAAAAAGATACTGGATTAACATCGACACAAGCCGAAAAGTCAGTGCATGATTTTTAGATCGGAAGTGATAAAGTTCCAAGGCAGCCTTACTTTGGGTCAATGTAAAAAGTATGTTGTTAAATAATAGGCTTAATACTAATTATGGTCGTCG
>CAJUIJ010000006.1 GCA_910586175.1 uncultured Muribaculaceae bacterium
CCTCCGGGTCGTCCCTCATATGGTTACCACCGTCCCAATCCGGGTGCAACAAGAGCCTAATGCCGGTTGGTCTGCAAATACCCGCCCCGGAGGAGTGTATAACGGCACAGGACGTCCCGCTTCGACTCGCAGGCCCGGTTCTGTCACGACTTCCAGACCCACCAACGGCTCTTCTGTTTCCGGATATCCGCGTCGCGGACATAGAGGCTTGAATGGCACATCTACCGTTAATAATGGTAATGGGTCAAATAGAACCAACAACCGAAGTTATGGCACCGGGCGTACCACGAATAATTCACCCAATCGTTCGTACAATACTACGACCAACAGAAACCGCAGCTACAACAGCGGCAGTTCGTACCGCAGCGGCGGTAGCCGAAGCACCGGCACAGGTAGAGGCACAGGAGTTGGCCGCAGCAGCGGTGGTGGCGGAGGTCATCGCGGTGGTAGAAGATAACCTGTTGTTCTAATTTTGATGGGTGTCATAAGGCACCCATCTGATAATTTAATTCACTATGAATAAAGCTTTGACTATTTTCGCATCGGCTGTAATTGCCTCCGGTGTGTCAGCTTCGGCACAAAGTGTGCCGGTCGCTTATTCGCTCTCTCAGCAAGACCTGCGTGGCACTGCAAGGTTCATGTCGATGGCCGGAGCATTCGGTGCTCTCGGTGCTGACCTCAGCACCCTCAGCCAAAACCCCGGTGGCATTGGCGTGTATCGCAACAGTGACGTAGGTTTCTCGGTCTCGTTAGATGCCAACAGTGCCAAATCTATGTCGGGAGGCTTTTCGCAGACCGACAATCTTACACGTTTCAATCTCAACAATATCGGAGGGGTATTCACACTGAAACTACCCTCCACCACGATGCCGAATATCAATTTCGGTTTCACTTATCATAAGGTGGCCGATTTCAATCGCCGTTTCAGTGGCAGGATACCTAATCTTCAGACCTCTCTGAGCAATTACATTGCGGGCATATGCAATAGCAACGGTCTTATTGAAGCCGATGTTGCCACTACTGATAATTTCGACCCTTACAATCCTAATGACGGTTATCCGGGTGCCCCTTGGCTCTCGATTCTTGGATATAGCGGATTGCTCGTCAATCCTGAGGTAGATGGTGATCAGACCAGATGGTATGGTCAGTTTGGCGACGGCACCACCGGCACCGGATATTACAATATGCGCGAGAAGGGTAGTGCTGACGAATACAATATCGCTATCGGTGGCAATATCAACAATGTGGTTTACTGGGGCTTGGATTTTGGCATTACCAGCATTGACTATCGTATCCAGTCGGTATATGGTGAAAGCTTAAACAATGCTTATGTATATAATCCCAATCTTGACCGTGAGGTGCGTTCTGATGCTGATTGGGATGTGTATGACAATTATAAGGTAAATGGTACGGGCTTTAATTTCAAGCTCGGAGTGATTGTGAAGCCTATTCAGGAGCTTCGTCTCGGTTTGGCTTTCCACACGCCTACCTACTATAATCTCAACGAGACTTATTATAACACTCATATGCGTCTCAATTATCCCTTTGACGCAGGATATGATGAGACTTGGGCCAACGATGGCGTGCCGGTGTCAAACAGTTTCAATTTCCGCACTCCGTGGCGTGTCATAGCAAGTATCGCAGGTGTTGTGGGCAATAAGCTGATTGTCTCTGCCGACTATGAGTGGGCCTCTTACAATGGCATGCGTTATTCGGCGGCCGACCCTTATACTTACTATGATCCTTGGTTCGATTGGGGTTGGGATGATTATTTTGGGCCATGGTACAGCAAAGGTTCCGCACCCGGTAAGTCCGTGGCAAGCCGCTCTGATTACCGCTCCGATTATTCAAGCCCGAATGCTTATGCTAATGGAAAGATAAAGGAGATATATCAGAATACAAATACTTTGCGTCTTGGAGCAGAATATCGTTTGCTCTCTAATCTTAGCGTGCGCGCCGGTTATAGTTGGTCTTCTTCCCCGGTGAAAAATGAGGTGAAGGATGGTTTGGTTGATGTGCCTGGCACCGGTATCCTTACCAGTTACACCCTTGATAACATTACCAATCATGTGACTTGCGGTTTGGGTTACCGTTACAAGGGATTCTATGCTGATCTCGCTTATGTGTACACTCACAAGTCGGCTGAGTACCATCCTTTCAGTCCGGACGTGGCCAATCCGAAGATTGCACCCAAAGCTAAGGTCGATTTTGACAATTCGCAAGTTGCCCTTACACTTGGCTTCAAATTTTGATATTTCCAACGAATTTTAGTATCTTTGCGAGATAGTTGGGCTTTCCCGGCTGTCTCGCATTATCTTTGGGTGTGTCACGCTGACGTATAATAGCGGTGATGTACTCTCTAACATTTTGTATATGAATAATTATCATAGGTATATTGCAGTGTCGTGTATCGTGTTGGGTGCATCGGCTGCCATATCTTCGTTCGCTCAGAAAAATTCTCTGTCAGTAGTGGAATTGCTTGGTGAGAAGTATTATGTGTATAAGGCTAAGAAAGGGGACTCTCTGTTTGGCATTGCACGCACTTTTGGCTGGGACGACAATAAGCTCGCGGAGTTGAATCCCTCGGCTGTCAGTCCGCTTAAAAAGGGTATGCTTATTTATTATCCCACAGGTGAAAAGGTGGAGGTGAATGAGGCTGCCAGAGAGATTTTTAGCGAACAGTCTGAGTTGCACCACGATGTGAAGCGTGGCGAAACTGTTTACAGTATTGCGAAGATGTATAATATGCCTGTAGAGCGATTATACACTCTCAACCCTTCGAGTCGTAATGGTATAAAGGCGGGTGAGTCGTTGCTCATTCGCAAAGCTGACGCTGTCAATACCGCCGACAATTCGAAGAAGCCTGTTTTTTATTCGGTTAAGTCGGGTGACACGCTATATGCTCTTGCACAGCGTTTCGGTGTTACCGTTGAGTCGATTATGCAGAATAATCCCGGTGTAGATGAGTCTAATTTCCGTGCAGGTTCGACTGTTAAGATTCCGGTAAGAGGCACCGGTGTTCAGATGGTCACTAAGACTCTTGAGAAGTCAAACATTGATTCGGTGGTTATTCATAAAGCAGGCAAAAATGACACTTGGCAGTCGCTTGCTAACGAAAATGGTGTCAGTGAGAAAGTGCTGAAGGAGGCTAACCCCGAGTTGAAGAAGCCTAAGAAAAATGAATATATCGCTGTTCCGAAAGTGGAAACTGTCACCGTAGAGGAGACTGTAGTGGCAGAAGACCCACGTGAAACATCAGATGACGGTATTAGCGAAATTTATGATGAGGTTCATAAGGTTGCTACTTCTTCCGGTCCTGACGCTTTTACCGCTAAGATTGCTGTGATTGTTGATGATGAATCGTCTAAAAAGGACAGGGAGTTTATAAGGGGCTTTATCACAGGGATAGATCGTCAGAAGAATTCCGGTTACAAGATAGATTTCAAGGCAATACCTGCATCTCAAAGCGAAGCGGATGTTATCGCGCAGCTTAAAGATTTTGCACCGACCATGGTGTTTACCACTTCTGAGCATAGGCTTGCTGATTATGTGGCGAATTATGCGGAGGAATCACGCACACCGGTGGTCAATACATTTGATGTGAAAAGCAATACATATGTGAGCAATCCTTATGTGATTCAGTTGCTTACGCCTCCGGCTTTGTTCAACGATAATGTGGCGCATTATGCCAACAAACGTTTTGGCGACCGCACCCTGATTTTTGTGGGTGATGAGGATAAAAATGACCAGCTTGCTGAGTCGCTTTATGCAGTGTGGGATTCATCTAAAATCAAGAGCCTTGCCTCGCTTGACAATCTCATACCCGAGATGCTCAACGAAAATGGTAAATATTTGATATATAGCTTCGAGACTAAGAAGGCTGAGGTAATTCAGGTGCTGGAGAAGGTTGCAGCGCTTAAGGAGCAGATGCCGCTTGCCGATATTTCCATGCTCGGTCGACCCAATCTGATCGTATACGAAGGAAGCATGGAGCCTATGTTTAAGAAGGCCTCACTCTCCATACCTTCGCGTTTCTATATTGAGAAAGAATCGCATGCTTCGCGAGAGTTCAATCAGCGTTATAAGTCGCTCTTCAATTCGGTGCCGGTCAAATCGTTGCCCCTTTATGCAGCCGTAGGTTATGACGCTTCATGCTATTTTATTCCGGCTCTTGCAGACTCACAGGGAGATATAAACAAGCTCAAACCCTCTTCTCATACAGTGCAAAGCGATTTTGACCTCTATCGCACCAGCAATTGGAGCGGTTTCCTTAATCCTCCTGTATATGTAATCGATTACACCCCGGTGGGAGTGGTGCAGAAAAATGTAGTGTCACACGACGATTAAATATTAATCCGTCCATTGACTAATAATCAAACGATTGAATAATAAATTATAAGTATAGTGTATAATTCATTAAGCTTATTCCGGAAGTGCATTGCCAAAGCAGCAACTGTGTGCCATATCAGGTATATGGTTTTGGTTGCCGCTTTGGTGGTAGCTCTGTTAAGTGAAGTAGGAGCATATGCACAGACTCATTATCAGTCGCGTGTTTACCTTGGCGCACATGGTGGGGTAGATTTTAGCAGGGTTACTTTCACTCCGAGTGTGCCGCAATCGTTTGTAATTGGCGGCAATGCCGGCTTGAATTTCAGATATATTGAGGAAAGCCATTTTGGGTTTATAGTAGAACTCAATTGGTTGCAACGCGGGTGGAAGGAAGATTTCGATGAGTTGCCTTATAAATATTCTCGTACTGCCAATTTTATTCAGATACCCTTTCTTGCGCACATATATTTTGGACGCAGAGGCAAGTTTTTCATCAATGCCGGTCCATCAGTAAGTTTTTTCGTGGGTGAATCCACATCTTCCAATTTCGATTACGCAAACGCCGGATCAATCTCCGACCTTGACAATCACATAAAATCGCAATACGACCTGCCGGTGAAGCAGAAGGTGGACTATGGTATAGAAGGTGGTATAGGAGGCGAGTTCAGCATTAACCCACGAAATTCAATCTTTCTGGAAGCAAGGTTCTATTACGGACTCGGCAACATGCTAAAATCAGGTCGAACAGAACCGATAAGAGGCTCAAACTCCATGACAATCTCAGTCTCAGCCGGCTACTGGTTCCGCCTGAAATAACCAACGACAACAAAATTTAGAATTTAAAATTTAAATTAGTTTGGCGACGCAGAGTCGCGAAGCCACTGGGAGGGAGGAGCCTCCGGCGACGACCATAAAAAACAAATAGAGTGTACTATAAAAATTTATAGTACACTCTATTTGTAAATACTCGTTATCCCAACTCCTCAATCTTGCAATCGGCGGGAGCCTTGATGTTCTTGTCGATTATGATTTCGCCTACTTTGCCCTCTATGCGGATATGTCCGCTCGTTGGATTCTTTATGCTCGTCACATTACCTTTTATATTTCCTTCCACTTTGCTGTATTCAAATAGCAGGTTGGCATCTTCGGCAAATGTGCAATCCTCAAGAATCAGGCCGTCTACATAGCAGAGAAGCTGCTCTCCTGAAAATTTACATCTTACAAATTTCAGGTTCTTGCCATACCAGCCGAGATACTCTCCGTTGATTTCAGAATCATATATTGTGACATTCTCTGCCTCCCAGAATGCGTCTTTCGAATTGATTACTGCATTTCGAATCACAACATGCTTGGCATATTGAAAACCGTAGTTCCCTTCCTGACGGTAATCCTCAATATCGATATTCTCGCTATGCATGAATACGTAATCACAATTGTCGATACTTACTTTTTTCAGCACAATGTCGCGGCAATCCCACAAAAATTGCTCTCCATTCGGGAAGTCTGTTTTTTCCACATATATCCCTTCCATTCGTCTGAAAAGCTTCGGGGCATCTACCTTGCATTCTATCATCCGGCAGTTTCTCGAATACCACAGGCTCGAACGCGCACTCTCGGCAAAGTAGCAATTCGTGACCGTGAAATTGTCGGTCTCCCAAAACACATATTTCCCTTCGAATACGCAATTTTCGGCTATAATGTCGGAACACTCCTTGATACTCGACTCTCCTACATGGATAGTTACATTTTCAAGTTTGAGTCCATGGCTTGCATATAATGGGCGTTCTCCGCCAAATTCCTGATTCTTTATTTCCATAATTTTTTATGAGATGGACTTTATGTTTGTTGCTTGTGGCCGAGCTTCTTTTTATCAAATGCTGACCAATGCAAAATTAACGAAAAATTATTGCAATGCAAAAACAACTTCTATACCCTTATACCTGCAAATATGATTTGCGGTCAAGTTTGCCGTTATAGGTGCGGTTGATTCTTTGCACTTGACTGAAAAACTGGGGCACTTTATGTCTTTCCAGATTATTCATCAAATATAATCCGAGTTCCTTGCGGTTAATGTCTCGGTCTGATTCATAGAGAAGTCGCATGGCTGTGCCGAGCACTGGGTGCCTGTCCGGTATGCAGATACAGTCTATGATTCCAGGATATCCTTTAGCCACATTCTCCACATCCACAGGATTGATTTTGAAGCCTCCCACATTTATTATGTCCCCTTTGCGCCCTGTGAGATGCAATCTTCCATTTTCATCAAGTCGGCCTACATCTTGAGTGTATACACGGTTGTCTTTAATCACCTCGGATGTGAGTGCTTCGTCGCCCAAATATCCTGACATCAATGTTCGTCCACCACACGATATTATACCATCCTCATCTATGCTGAGATCAGAATTCTTCATAACCTTGCCAAGACACCCGGCCACACAAATGTCGGAGTTGTAATCGTGGGTGCATATGATGCCGGTCTCTGTTGATGCGTATGTATTGTAAAGGCGCGTATGGGGTAGCAGTGCGCAGAGTGATTCCATATCGGATTGTGATATAGGGGCGGCACCTGTCTCTATGAAGTCTATTTTATCTTTTATACTTTCGAGTTGACTCCTGCCAAACTGAAGAAGCATCCGGATGCTTGCAGGCACAAGAAATGTAGCTGTCTTTTCTGAGGAATTCCTGACCGTCTCGAAAAACAAATTCATATCTTTCATCCCCTCGAGCACAGTAACGGTAGCTCCAATCATAATGCAAGGCCAGATCTTACTGAGACTGCCGATATGATTCAGTGGGCCGGCTATTATGAAATTCAGATCATGGCTGAAGCCCTGCGCATCTATGAGATTCTCCGCATCGGCTATTATCGCGTCGTGACTCAACATAGTGCCCTTGCGTTTACCTGTCGTGCCTGTGGTGTAAAGGATATCTGACACATCGGCAGGTATTGTAGCGCTCTCCACCTGTCGCTTTATCTCTTCGTAGTCAGATATAGGAATATCCTGTTCGAGCGGCACAGCAGCCTTACCACAGAGATGCGTGGCGAAATACTCCACCAGAAACTCAATGCTCTGAGAAGCTCTTATCACATTGGCATTGGAATCAATTTCTTCCTTTATACCTTCACTGCGTCGCAATGACATATGCGCAAGTTCACCATACGTTATGCTTCTGTTGCCGCATGATATGGCAATTTTGTCCGGATGTATTTTGGCATTGGCAATAAGGTAGTCCTCAAGACTTTTCATCTCTTTTCAGCCATTTTTGTTTGCACCATCTCCACTATAGAGTCAAGTGTCTTGAAATTCTTGGGGGTGGCGTCACACGCCTCCAGACTGATACCATATTCTGCCGACAATGTCATCATTATAGAAGTAACTCCCAAGGAGTCAAGTTCGGCAAACAAGAAATCTGAGTCGAAGTCTACCATCGGCAACAAATCTTCGAGCATGGTGAGAATATGTTGTTTCATATATTTAAAGTTTTAAAGTTCTTAAGTTCAGTTTTTAAGTTCAGTTCTTAAGTTCAGTTTTTGAGTTCATTTTTATGCGTTGGCGTGCTTATTTGTTTATAATGGAATGGATAATCTTTCTTGAGCATTTTAAAGCGTAAGTCGTCATTGAGCTTCTTGGTGAAGTCTCCACTACCTACAGCTATGTAAAACAATTCCGGTTGATTCTTATACATTTCGTCGAGCTTCCTGTCGAAGTCCCTGTAAATTTCCGGGTGTCCTGTATCCAATTTATTCTCATCTTTCTTGCTTTCCACACCGAATATGGATAGAAAGTTATCAGCAAGCTCGGTAATCTTGTTGCCTATTTCTTTAACATCCCCGATTCCTGTGTTGCCGATTGTGGCTACTGTCTGTGCAGAGAATAGACCGATATAACCGAACGTGTCAGGATTGTTAACTGCCGTGAATAATGTATGCAAGCCACCAAGCGATAGGCCGGCAATGGCACGGTGCTTTTTGTCGGGAATTGTACGGAAATGTGAATCCACATAATTTACCACCTCGGGCACAAAAACGTTCTCAATATCACCGTTCATCGATGCTGTATAATTGGAAGTCGGTTTCACATCAGGATTAGCCGGATCATAACCCGGGGCTGCCGCAAGATTTACGCTTCCATTGGGCATGACCACAATCATGGGCTCGCAACGTTCATCTGCAATCATGTTGTCCATAATCTGCGCCAGACGTCCGCATTCCGCCCACGACAACTCATCACCACCGGAACCATGCAGTAGATACAATACCGGATACCTTTTACTACTGTTTTGCGAATATCCATATGGTAGATATACTGCCATGCGACGCTTCGTCATACCCTTTAGTGTAGACGGATACCATACGTATTCCAGTTTCCCATTTTCTCCATCTCGGTCCATGTAATCATTGCCTACTTTGCCTGGTACGATAAAGTAATTATACATTGTGGATATATCGCGCACCTTATTGCTGTTACGTTTGTCATGGACCGGTATATCTTCGTCATCCACATATATATTATACCAATAGAGATCCGAATCGAGAGGCTTTGATGTGTATGTCCACCAGCTGTTGCCATCCTCTTTCATCTCAAATTTCTTCATTTTGTCGGTCATGCCGGTCAGCTTACCTATCAAGCCCGGCGAACCGAATGCTCCGTTCACTTCCACTTCATCGGCCTTGTTGTTTTTGAAATTGATTGTGACGGAGTTATCCGGATTGACGATGCAGGCATCCCTGCCTTGAGAGGCTGCCATGAGGTTGCTTCCCAATATAATTGCCAACGCTAATTTTTCTTTCATTTCTATCTTATACTTATGTGGAAATATCACTCTTCTGAGATTATTATTATATTGTCTGCAACTCCTTTGCAGGCGTAATGTGCCACTTCGCGCCTGAAACTGTCGGTGATAATTGCCTTGACGATTGCATGCTTATGCACTAATGCCATAAGCAACGCCCTCTCGCCATATCCTGTTTCTTCCAATATTATAACGTTCGGTTGAGTGGCATTTGTTGCGGAGATAATATTTTTGTTTCCTAATGATGCTTTCACCTCATGCCATATATCCACCCCTTTATAGCGGTATCTGTCCAGCACCAGCGGTACGTAATATTCAGCCCGTTCTACGTGTCTGCACACTTCCAGATATTTTCCCTCCATATATGCATGCACTCTGCGTGTCATATCTGCATAATCTTCACTCCATAAATCTGACGTTGGCGATATGCGTTTATCTATATGCATTTCAACACTGCCGCTGTAGCAAGCGAAGCAATCATTCGGCATGATTCTGTCGACACCGTGCATAACCACCGGCACAATTTCAAGTCCTAATTGTTGTGCCACATAGCAAGCCCCGTCAAGCCATTTTTGAGGCTCGCTTACTCTTCTATTTCCGGTCAAGAATGCGATGCTGTAACCATCTGTTACAAGCCTCTTGAATGTATCGATGTCTTTGTGAAGTGACGATTCTTTCCATACGCTGAAGTCCGGGTGTTTTACATTGTAGATTCCAAAACATTTGAACATCAATTTCATCATAGCATTCACACCGCTACCTTCGTTTGTCACTATCACAATCTTACGGCTCCATGCCATCATATACATGAAATCGAGCATCGACCTATGATTGCAAACTATCACGGCCGCTTGTCGAAGTGTCTCATTATCCGGATTAGTCATGGTGAATTTTACACCGGGCAAAATTTTCACATTCATGCGCTGAATCCATGTGGCGAAGCGATGGTATGTCTCACATGCGCGTTTCTTCTTGCCGAATATTCCGAATAATATTAACCTGAAGATAAAACATGCAATAAGCTGTATGAGACTGAATGCACCGCAAAACCATGCGCGTATCACCGATGGCAATGTGAGTGGACGAAGACGGTAATGCCCGTCACTCATTGTAATCCATCTGAACACCAAAGGTGGCAACATCCATGCCATAAGCACCACTGAAAACATTCCCACAATTGTAACTTCTGCCAGCGATTTTAAGGCCGGATGCTTGGCAAATATAAGTGTGCCTATGCCGATAAACATAATCAGTGCCGATATTATTATCGAACTTTTATATGAGGCAAGCATCTTGCGTCGGCATGCATTTTCATAACAACATCCCTCCGTTATGAATATCGTATAGTCATCACCTTGTCCGAAAATGAATGTCGCGAGTATTATGTTTACAATGTTAAATTGTATTCCGGTCATGCCCATTATACCCATTATCCATATCCAGCTTACAGCCATAGGCAGGAATGATAGCAATGCCAATTCTATTGAACTGAATGAAAACCACAAGAAGAAGAAAACAATTAGTCCACATGCCCACCCTATGTAGTTGAAGTTGTTTGACAATCCGTTGGCCATTGCACTGTTCATGCTTTGCACATCGAAGCAGAATTGCTTGGGCGTCAAAACTTTTTCAATTTCTTTGCGAATCTTATGTAGTTGATTTGCGGGAATCCTGATTTCATCTATTGCACGATATATACCAATCGTGCTGTCTTGGCTCACATTCCCTTTCCAAATCTTTGACAGAGGTTCAAAATATTGCAGTTCCCTTATGGCATATTCTCCATCTATGATATTATTGAATTCGTCGAATGCATCACGGCTAAAGCCTGCTCTTTGAGCCTCTTTGTCAAATATGGCTCCAAGTTGCTCTTTATGTTTGCCTAAAAATTCATTCCATCTGGCTATTCTCTCTTCCTGCAAAGCGGCAGATGGCAAGAAATCGTGTGGTGATGACAATGTTGCCGACATGTTTCCCGATGTCAATGCGCTAAGTCTCCCTTTAGTAGCGATACTGTTGTTCAATGCATCTTCGAGTGTGTTACCTTCCGACACCACATAGATGCTCTTTGTGTCGCTACCCACACCTGACGTCAGCAAACTGAAGTATTCCATGTCCTCATGTTGCTCATCAGTCATGAAGTTGATATGCGACATGTCTGAATCAAACCCGGTCAATGTGCTGAAATAGGCAAATACACATGTGAGCAGGCAAACGGCAACCACTATGCCGCGCCTTCTCTCAAGTTTCACATCGCTTACCCGCTCCAACCATCTCATCAGCATGCTTTTTTTCTCTCTCTTGGGGCGCCTGGCCACGTGAGGAAGATATACCACAGTGAAAAGTATGGTGCCAATCAGTATGAATGCACTGAATATCCCCAAATCGCGCAGTGCAGTCGCCTTCAGTGGAACCAACGCAAGAAATGCTCCGACTGTAGTCACATTGCCGACCACAAGCGGGGCTATTATCTCCCTCAAAGTCTCTTTCATTGAGGGGGTGTGGTCAAGATGGGCTATCAGATGAAGCGGATAGTTAACGGCTATTCCCAATATTATACTTGATATTCCTACGACTATCAAAGACACATCGCTGTGTACCACCGACAACATCGCCAGTGCGAATAGCATACCCCATGACACTGAGATAACTATAAGTGTCAGGTTGCGTCCGCTCCTGAACACGCTTACAAGCAGCAACGAAATCAGAACTATTGCAATTACGATAGATATCACACTGTCTCGTTTGATACGGTCCGCATTCCCAACCGCTATTGCAGGCCCCCCGATATAGTGCAGCGTAATCTCCGGATTGGAGGACATTACACTGTCGGCCACCATATTGAGCATTTGCATCAGCTCTGCGTTATGCTGTGTTTCGCTATTGCCGTATGGTGACTCCATCAGCACCACGGCGCGTTGCATATCAGGGGTGAATATTCGTCCGTCATATATATCCATACTCCCTGACTCTTTGCGTTGCAGTCGCGTTACAGTAGGGGAGAACAAGTTCAATGGGTCTTTTTGCAGATTTGCCGACAGTAATCCTGATGCCGGCATCATCAACAGCTGTTTGTCCTCATCGAGCCGGTTGGCGATGTAATCAGGATTTTCCAGTAGACTGTCGATGCGTGCGTAGTCTTCTTCTGTAAGGAAGTAGGGTATCGCGCTATAGGCAAAGTCAGTCATATCGGTTACTGTCTCCATGTCAAATTCAGTCATTACCTCTTTGACACTTCCGGCGGTATCGCACGATGCCAATATTTCCTCAAAGTCTCCGATAGCTTCTACAATTTTGGAGGGATCTCCATTCAGTGTATCGCGATATTGGAATATTCCGATAAGCTTGCTTGCACCTGCGATGTCCTGGTATACCTGCATTGATTCTTTATGCCTCCCTTCCAAAGGCAGAAACGCAGATATATCTTCCTTGAAGTTAAGACGAAATGTCAGTACAGTCAGACATATAGTCAAACATAAGAATGATATAAGACACACCTTGCGGTGAGTGTCCATATATTCGTATATCTTGAGGAAAAAACGATTCATCTCGATTTGTCAGCTGTTAGTGTTGTCTCTTTGCAATCCGATTAGTCTTGTCCGTGGGCAATCTCTTTTGCAGGTATTGTCTTATTTATCCATTTGATGAACTCTTTGCGCCATTCCCTGCATTCTTCTGTGCCTTTGGTGTCGGAAGCTCCAAAGCCGTGACCACCTGTTTCATATTGGATGTACAGATGCTCCACCCCCTTTGCTTCAAGGGCTTTTGCCAATAATTCCGAGTTGCGGTAATCCACCACGGGGTCATCTTTGCAATTTACCAGAAACACAGGCGGACAATTGTCCGGCACATGCAACTCCAACGACAGGCGATGACGTAGTTTGCGGTCGTTCTGCATATCATCGCCAAGCAACCCTCTGCGTGAACGCTTGTGTGTGCATTCATCCACCATACTCACTACCGGATACACCGGAACAACAAAATCCGGACGTTCGCCGGGTTTGAGCATTTCCGCCCCTGACATCACAAGATGGCCTCCGGCTGAGAATCCCATTGCCCCGACTTTTTCAGGGTCTATACCATAAGCCTCGGCATTTGCCCTGACAACTTTTAATGCTTGCCAAAGGTCGTATTGAGGATCCGGAAACCTGTTGCCGCGTGCCACCAGCCGGTAGTGTGTTATAAATGCAGGCACGAGGGCAGTGCGGTAATCAAGCACGAATGCGCTTATGCCGTTCTCGTTGAGCCAGCGTGCCACAGCATGTCCTTCCACTTCGCTGTCATGCCAGAAATAGCTGCCACCCGGACATACTATTACCGCGCGATTATCCTTTCCGTCCACGATATATGGGCTTAGTTTGACTTTCTTCTTGCACTCCGTGTCTTGCCATATGTTGAGGTCGGGCAATCGCTCTGCATAGCTGCTCCCGATTGCGACCAATAATATTATGAGTATGCTGACGATTCTGTTCATCTTAGAATGTTATGTCTTATTTTAGAGTGTTTTGTGCTATTTTTATACGTATACTGTTCTTCCCAAGTATAGTTTCGCATGTCTGTATGGCGGTCATCGACACACCGCAGAATCCATGCATGTTGATGCTTTGCCCGGTCATATAGAGATTTGAGAGACGTGTCGATACGGGCAGAAATGACAATATGTCGTCATGAACTTTCCTGTAGCCGCACATAGCTCCGCAATCCACTCCTGTATAATCACGTATAGTCAATGGTGTAGATGTGTCGATTGCCTCAATTGCCGATGTTATTTCAGGTCTGATTTTACCAAGTACCTCAAGCACTTTCTCAGCATATATTTTCTTGAATCTAAGATATTCTTCTCCTCGTTGCCCTACTCTCGTGTCTTGCCATTCTCTTACACTTTCCCATTTCATGGGTACAACTGCTGTGAGCGATGAAGCCATATTGCCTGTAGTGTCGGGCGATGTCATGAACATGAATCTGGTAATATCACGACACGTTTCGTCGGTGGCCCACGATGAGTCAGTATCTTTTACGAAAAACGATACTTTGTTCTCAAACTCCAATGCTTGAGGTCTCAGTTTTGCATTTATTATAAATGCTGATTGCGACGGCATCTGACTTTTCAGGAGTTCTCGATATACTTTTGATACTCCACGTGTGGTATCGAGCATCTCGATAGTATGCAGCGGCGGTATTGCTGAAATAAATATAGACCCTTCTATAGACTTTCCCTTAGAAGTGGCTATGCCCGTCACCGATGAGCCGGAGGTCTCGACATGGCAGACCTCCTCACAAGTGAGAACCTCTCCGCCGTTGCTGATGATGCAGTTTGCCAAGGCTTTAGCGAAGTTGCAATATCCTCCTGTCACGCGGCAAGCGCCGTTCATGAATATCCTGGCAATCACTGAGTGGAGATATGCCGGACTCACTCCTTGTTCGCCTGCGTACAGCATATTCAACGATGTCAGGATAGCTCTCAATTCTTTTGACCTGACCGTTTGATTCACAAATCTGTCGGCTTCCATCATAAACCGTTCTGAGTGTACATGCACATCGCTGCGGTCGGGACGTAGCGAAAACAAGTCGAGCTCTTCTGTAACTTGTGTCACATCTCTGATGTATTGCTCTATGTTTTCTTTCTCTTTCGGGAAATAGCTGCTCACGCAATCTCTCAGCCCTTGCTCCGTGAAGTTCATATCATAGCGGGAGTCCTCTCCGATGTGCACGCTCACATCATTTGTCGCATCGAGCGGTAATGTGTTGAAATGACTTGTGATGCCGAGATAATCGCAAAGCGCACGGATATTCCCGTCTGCCTGCATGCCTCCGAATATATGCATACCTGTGTCGAAGGTCTCCCCAAATCGGGGGTAGCTTTGCAGCCCTCCTCCTATTTGTGCATTTTTCTCCACCACGGTGACCCGATGTCCCTCTTTGGTGAGTATTGCACCGCACATCAAGCCGCCGAGTCCTCCTCCTATTATCACTATGTTGTCTGCGGGTTCATGCATCTTTGTCAAATTTGTTGCAGATTTCTTGATAACGGTTCCTAATTAATTTCCTGAACCATTTTGCCCTCTCTCTAAGCTCAGGAGAGATTTTTTTCTGTTCCTCGGGAGTGAATCGTCTGCCTATTTCCAAATGTAGTGCCCATCTGCGCATGTAGAGAGCTTTCTTGGGGAGCATCTTTCCCAATCCATACTCCACCAACGGTATTATATCAAGGTTCAGTTGTTCTGCCAAGTGGAATGCCCCCTTATGAAACCTGCCGATAGAACAATCTTTTGACCTTGTGCCTTCCGGAAATACTGTGATGGAATATCCTTTTTCTACAAGTTTGCGCAATCGTGGTGTGAGTTCTTCCATCCCCATCGAGACGGGATAGTAATGGGCATGTCGTATGGCATATCCGAAAAATGGACTCTTCCACACCCAGTCATTGGTAAGGAATACCAACTTGCGTTTAAGCGCAAGGTTGATCATCAAGTCGAGATGGCTCTGGTGATTGCATATGAATATACAAGGTTTCTCTATATCGGTGCGGTGTGGATTGTCTATTGTAGCCCCTTTGCCGAGCCAACCTAATTGCTTTGTGATGTTCTTCCCTAACCAGTGGAACAGTGCATTTAGTTTATCTCCGCTTCTTCCCTTGATTTTGCAATATGTAGTGTATATTAATGCAAACGGATATATCACGCATATCGCACCGCTGAGATACACCATAAGCGAATATAATGTCATGAACAGCGTATACGCAATCCTTGCAACACCAAGTGGCAGACCATAAATGATTGCCATGAAGCAAAGGCAGGTGTTTAGCACTGAGATCCTTGCGAAGTCAGGTCCGGGTCGGAAGTGTGACACCCGTTCTTCAGGAGCGGGGTAGTACACGTTAACCTCTATCGGCACAATCTTGACTCCATGCCACGAAGCGAACACAAGCAGTTCAAGTTCTGCCTCATATCGAGAGGTCATTATGTTTAATCCGTGCAGCTTATGCAGTGGATAAAGCCGATAACCGGTCTGTGTATCCGGTATTCTGTGCAATGTCTGCACACAAAACCAGAAGTTGCTGAATTTGTTTGCAAATGAACTCCCCTTAGACCTGACCACTCCATCAAGTTTCCTGCTGCCTACAATAAGTGCGCCGGGGCTTGCCATATTTGCCTTAAGAAGTGTCGGTATGTCTTCCGGATAATGTTGTCCGTCAGCATCAAGCGTTATTGCATATGCAAAGCCCATATCGAGAGCCTGGCGAAATCCTCTCTTCAATGCCGTGCCTTTGCCTGCGTTGTCGTTATAATCCACAAGCGTGATTCCATCCAATCCCCGCAGTATCTCGGCTGTGCCATCCGTGCTGCCATCGTTCACCACTATGACATCATCGCATTGACGAAGTGTGCGTTTCACCACATCGGCAATCGTCCCGGCATTGTTGTATACCGGGATTACGCAGCATATGCCACGCTCATGCAATAGTTGTCTCGAGTGAAATTCTTGCATACACACTATCTTGGCTGTCTGCAATCATGACTTGTGCAGACATTTTGTTTTCGGTTATTTCCTTAATTTTACTAATCTTTACTTTAACCTCTTTGCCATCAGGTATGAGAGGTACAAGAAATTTTGCATTTTTTACAGATTGCAATTCAAGTGTCTTGCCAACAGCATCGCTGAGAAGTTCCGTAGCTATCTCTATTATGCACACTCCGGGCGTGATGGGCATACCCGGAAAGTGCGCTTGATATATGAAGCTTTCGCGATTCAGCGTTATCTCGTAAGCTGCATTATCAGTCTCTACGTTGCTGCCGGTTATATTATATAATTCTCCTCTTAATATCATTCTGCTTCGGTTTCAAAATAAGTATCCTTTTCAGCTGTTATATTTAGAGTGTCGCATGATTCTTGATTCATTGGTTTGAAGAAATATTTAAGTTTGCCGCTGCTATTCTCATATTCTTCCTCATTACCATGCATTGCCTCTAAAACCCGGGGGATATCTTTCTTTAGCAATCTTCTCACATACCACTTGTCGAGTTGTTTCATCAGGCTCTCAATCTTCAGCTTGCGTTTGCTCTCATCATAGCTGAAATCAAGCAAGGATATTCCGAACTCGTTCACAAGGCTTCCTCGTATCTGCGTTGGCTCTATACGTCGCAATATCATAATCCCGCTCACATATGCCTTCGGCATCTCCATTATGAACTCATGTCGGGTAATGTCTCCTATAGAGTCCGGATAATTGGACTCTCCATGGGCATCAATTGCGATTATAGATGCAATCAGAATAAGAAGGCTAACCGACTTTAAATGTAGTGGCATTGATAGGTGCGTTTTTCTTTATGTTTTTTAGCTCTATTACTGTGCTGTCTCCATTCTTCTCATGTAGTTCCACTTCTGTCACTGTGGCTGCATCTTTACTGTAGTGGAGCACTATCTTGGTGAACATCTGCTTCATCTCTTTTTTAAGAGGTATAAGCGTGGCGACATACGTGCGTCCCTTTTGCACCACGGATGTCTTGAAGTCCTTGTCTGAAAAACATTTGCCAAGCACAGTATTCATCATGATGCGTGCTATCTCCTTGAACATCTTATTTTTCTGAACATCCACCACATTGCTCCTGCTCCCTTTGTTAATGCCCACTTTGTTTCCATTAAGTATGAATGTGTATTGATAGGGAGTAAGATACTGCCATTTGAGTTTATCAGGCTGGCTGCAATACATCTTGCCTTTCGACACCATTTTGTCGCCAAGCATCTTGAGACTCTTTGTCTGCACGAAATCGCACTGCATGGTCTTGAGTGCCGCAGCAGCCGCACTTATTTCTTTTATCGCTGCTTGCTGATTAAATGTGCCGGCATATGATGCCAACGACATTACTATAAGTGTAAGTATTATGAATATCCTTTTCATGGGTTTACTTTTGAGTAATTATATGCATGTTTTTACGGTTTCAGCTCGGCTTTGCCACGATTATACATCCTATCATGATAAGCATGACCCCGAGCCACTTTGAGAATCCCACGTCTTCGTGAAATACCATACGAGCTGCAATAAGGCCGAACACGTAACTAAGACTCACAAGCGGATAAGCCATGCTGAGCGGGAAGTGCTTTATGATATACATCCATAGCAGGCTCGCTATGCCGAAGCAAATACCGGAAAACGCAAATTGCCAGTTTAGCAATGCTGATGCCCAGAATTCTCTGTTCCAACCAAACGGTTGCATCTTGCCAAGCCCAAGTTTCAGGAATACTTGGGCGGAAGCAAGCACGATGCTTTGCATAAGTGCTAATGGAAGAAGTGCCGCTTGCGATGCCAGTCCTCGAATCATAATCAATTGGAGCTTGAGATTATAATAGCTTCTGAATACAGTTGACCGTCCACACTCTTGCCTGCTCGTTCATATAGCCGGCAGAAGTGTTCCGGCATGTAGTCATGGATTCCCACAAGCACGTGATTTGCTTTACCTTCGGTGATGAGTCGTTTTGCCTCTTCAATAGTATCTTCTCGAGTGTTATCTCCATTTGAGAAGGTCAAATTGTAGCCATGGCAACCAAGCCTTATGGCAAGTGCACCGGCTATGGTGTTGTGGGTTGATTGCATGAATAGGGTAGGGCTTATGCTATCTTCACCCCTATCTGCAATATGCTGTAATATTTTTTCACCTTGTTCAAGCATCCCGAACTGAGTGCCGATAACTATCGCATCGGGCTTATCCACTCCCGACTCTTGCAGTGCTTTGAGTGATGTGAGGGTTGCGGCTTTTAGAAGTTTGTTCATGCGCCGTGCCTCCATAGCCGGTACATATTGCCTCACTTCTGCCAATTCATCCTCTTCTCTGATTTTGCAATATCCGGTGCGGATAACATCGGTGGCTATTTTATCTGACTTCAGGCATACCGGTTTTTCTGACAGCAAAAGCGAGGAATCGTTACCACCAAACCCGAACGAATTGCAGAGTATGAATTCAAGAGGTTTTGATATGGGTTCAATTGCCGGTTTGATGCAGTCGCTATCTTCATGTTCCCATCCTGCTCCTACAGGGGTGAACATATTCTGCATTGCAAGCATAGATATCACTGTCTCGATTGACCCTGACGCTGACGTAGTGTGTCCGGTTAATGATTTTGTGCTTGCCACCGGAGGCATATTTTCACCAAATACCCTTCTTAAGGCCGCTGATTCGCTTCTGTCATTGTCAGGTGTGCCTGTTCCGTGTGCGTTGACATATCCAATCTGCTCAGGTGATATACATGACATTTCGATAGCGTCTTGCATCGCAAGATATGCACCTTCTCCGTTGGCCGATGTTGCTGTCTGGTGAAAGGCATCACAGCGGTTGCCATATCCTGCTATGTAGGCTTGTATCTCTCCTAAACTCTCGTCTGCCCTGCATAATGTCACATATGCTGCACCTTCGCCAAGATTTAGTCCTCTGCGTGTGGCATCAAATGGTCTGCAGCGGTCTGTGTCAAGAATCATTAGGCTGTTGAAACCGTTGAGATGAAACTTTGACAAGGCTTCTGTGCCGCCGGCCAACACTATATCTGCCTCACCTTGAAGAAGCATCCGCGCTCCTAACGTTATCGCGTTGAGTGCTGACGAACAGGCCGTAGATATAGTAAGGCATCGGCATTGCAGACCGGCAAGTTCGGCTATTTCCTTGGTGTTGCTGCCGCAATCGTGTGATGTAATATATGAACAGTCTCCGCAATCCGAGCCGAAATGGCGTTCTGTGATGTCCATCCCGCCTACTGTCGTTCCGGAAATCAGTACGACTCTTTTGCTGTCAAGTATATCGGGTGTTAATCCTGACTCTGAAATTGCCTGTTTGAGTGCAATGGCACCAAGCAGTGATGTTCTGCTTATTTCCCTATTTTCATCAATCCCTAAAGTGCGTTTCAGGTCTGCATCAGACGCATGCACTTCTCCCACAGGCAATTCGCTGTGGCATGACTCAAGATGCGTGAAGCGTGTTATGCCACTATGTTTGGCACACAAAGATTCCAACACGGCATCCGGATTTGAGCCTATGGCACAAATTATCCCTTTGCCTGTTATCGCGATGCTTTTTGTCATGATGTTTAGGGTTTATTAGCCGTTATAGGTCGCGCACAAAAAATGCACATATACTTTGTGCGCGACCTATATCTATATCTTTTATTTTGTGCGGTTGGCTGCCACGTAGTTAGCTATGTTGGCCACACTTGTGAATATATCTTTCCCTTCAGCAGCATTTTTTAGACGTATGCCGTAGTTACGCTCCAGAAGCACGATGATCTCAAGTGCATCAATAGAATCGAGACCGAGACCCTGTGCTCCGAAGAGTGGTGCATTCTCATCTATATCAGCTGCGGTTATCTCTTCAAGATTAAGCGTATCTATCAGTTGTTCTTTCAATGTTTCTATAAGTTGGTCCATTTCTCTATTAAGTTTGTAAGTTGTTTTCAGTTTTAAATAATGAATAACAAGTCGCTAATTATTCATTATTCATTATTAATTATTAATTGTTTTTATCAGCTTCAATTCTGCTTCAAAGTCTTTGTCGTTTTCATAGTACACGCTTCCGAATATTATTGATTCCGTATGCGGGTCCATCAGAGTTATCCTGATAAGCTCATCTTCTTTCTGTTTGTCATTCCCCGGAAGAAGATAGAAGCCTGTTTCTCCCCGATATTTATTGCGTAATGCAATCTCTCCACTTGCCACATTAGGGAGTGTGTATAGAAAGACAGACGGCGACGGAAAGAAGTTGTCAACATCTGCAATCGCTTCTGCATGCTTGCGGTCTGCATGTAGCGTGGATTGTGTATTGAAGAGTACAACCGCACGGTCATCTCTATCCACAAACCTTTCTTCATCATCATTCTGCAACAAAAGCTCGGAAGCAGCAAAAGCAAGCTTGGCAAGAGAATCCATCTTGTGAAATTTAGGATACTCTTTTATCCGATTGCGATATATTTCAGAAATCAGTTCATCTCCTTTTCCTTCTATTTCAATCTTTTCTCCACATATCGTCACCTCCCGTGGATTGATTTTTACAACACTTGCAGTTACATAGTCACCGGCAATGTCGTTTTCATGTTTACAAGTAAATTTGGAATCCTTGCATTCCTCATTGCATTCGCGCGCTGTTTTCCTAAGCCTTATAGCCCCATTGCAGCCTCCGAAGCCTGAAATCATCTTTATGAAATCTTGCCTGTTGGTCTTTGACACCTTTTCCACAACCTTTATCTTACCGCTTACCCCAAGTTCGGAGAAGTTGCGTGTAGGCAATATCACACCATGTTCGAGTGAAATAATTGTTAGGATAGTCTCGATCACGCCGGCGGCTCCCATCGTGTGCCCGAAGTGTGCCTTATAAGCATTCACCGGTATTTCCTGAAGTCCGGCACGTACTATTGCTTTAGATTCCATCTGATCGTTATACATCGTAGCGGTGCCATGGGCATTGATAACTGCCGGTCTTTCTGCATCTGAACTGCCGGATAGTTCATTAAGGGCAAGTCTCGCTCCCTCTCCCTGAGGATGTGGTGTACTCATGTGATAAGCATCGTTGCGTATACATCCTTTCATCAATCGCCATGCTCCATCGCACATTAGTTCATCACGTCCGATTACTATTGTTGCGGCTGCCTCTCCGAGATTCAGGCCGGTTCTTTCTATATCGAATGGCCTGCATTCGGACTCCGATAATGAATGAAAAGACTCAAAACCGGAAATGACGAACGGACTCTGTTCATCTGCTCCACACACTATGGCATAATCGTAATCTCCATTATCTACGAGCCTTTGTGCTGCAATCAGTGCGGCTACGCCCGATATGCACGCATTGCATATCGTTATAGGCACGGTCGTCAACCCTAATATATCTGATAATTTCTGAGCACATTTACCCGGTTCCCTTACGCTCTCTTCGGTATTACCGGCGTTGAGATGGCTCACATTGATTTTTGTGGAACTAAGCAGCAGGATTGTACGCGACGGGTCGATTTCAATTCCCGATATGGCAGTGCGGATAGACTTCATTGCCATGCGTTCAAACCTCGTGAGTGGCACATCCCCATCAGTTTCTTTGCACAATAATAGAGAGTCGTCGATGATAGCTCCATAAAAGCTGAATGGCAACCCCTCATTATCCGAGTGCATGCGCAATGCCGTGCGGCCTTCCGTCACAGCTGCATAATTCTCCTCAGATGTCTCTCCTAAGGGCGATATGATGTTATGTGATATTATTGTTGCCATTTCTTTTTCCACTCTTCAAAAAAAGAAGGGTTTGTTAGCACAAGCTGGTAGTCCATGTCCATGAATACCTGAATTGTGCGGGCTGTGCTGCACAGTTTACCTGTCTCTAAGTCATGTATCTCATAATCAAATATGATTTTGGCAGCTTCTGTGGGACGATACACTATATCAACCCTTGCTTTATGACCATGTCTGAGTGGTTGCCTGTACTTGATTTCAAGATCGACTATCGGTGCAAAGAAGCGGTTGTCAAGGTAGCCCTGATATGTTAGCCCATATTTCTCACCGAATGCTTCGCGTGCATCCTCAAGATAAAGAGGGTAGGAGCCATGCCATGCCACCTTCATCATGTCCACCTCGCTGAATCTCACTTCTATATCTTTACTCGCTTTCAGCTCCATCACTTGTCACCTCCTCTCTAAGTGCAATCTTTATCTCGCTTGATACCAGTAATCTGTCATCGCATTTTACATCTGCTTTTGCCAGAACCATGCCGAAAATTTCTTCTATTATTGTCACCTCAGTGGTTACAATATCACCTACCTTTGCTTTGCCATGTGACTCGAGATTCTTTATTGCCCCTATGAAACCTATTTGGATTCCCTGTTTGAGTATGTATTTGTTCACATAACCAATGCGGGCTGCACATGTCTGTGCTATATTTTCAATCAAGCCGGGCAATGACATAACATCATTCTCCACAAATATGCAAACTTTGCTTATCCGGGTCTCTGTTACCACGCACTTCATGTCGAAGTGGGTCATTTTATCCACCAAAACGAATGGCTTCTTCTGTGGTAGCAATGACTGCACATCAATATTGCCAACAAATGAATCTGAGGGAGTCGTGTAGTCTATCATTTCAGTCGTGGGAGGTTGCTTCGTCATCTTGCCAAAATTCAAAATAATTATACCATTGTTCAGGATACATTTTGAGCATACGTTCGAGTTCGGCAATATAGTGCTTCGAGAGTTGGGATATCTGCTCATTGCGGTGGGCACTTTTATCATACTCAAGGCGTGTCACATATATTTTATAACGTCTTGTGCCGTTTTTCATCACATTTACGGTTATGACATCAAGCCCTCTCATAGTTGCCAAAGAGAATGGCCCCAATGGAATCTTGGCTTTAGCATCAAGCAACTCTACCTCAAGACTCTTTTCCGAACCGAATATCCGGTCTGCCGGCAAACTTACTGTTTCTCCCTCAGATAGGGCAGCATTAATGGCAAACAGGTGAGACATATCGGGACGCACGGCTATCATGCGGATGTTTTTGTCGACAAACATGCTTTCGCGTCCTTGCATCACCGACTCTTTTTCACCATAAAACACCAATGCATTAAGTGGTTTAAGGTCGGCCTTTAGCGAATAGCCCGCAAGTTCATAATTGCCGATATGCGCACTGAGCTGCACAAATGCTTCAGGCTGTGATGATAGTTTCCTGAAATGCTCAATCCCATCGATCTCAATTTTGAACCTCTTGCCTGCATACATCGCGAATTTGTCTATTACCGCCTGCCCGAATATGCAGTGGTTGCGATACGTAAGCCATGCTGACTTCAACCGCCCGAACCTCTGTCTTTGTCGCATGTAACGATATATGATTCGCCTGCTCGGATTAACTATAAGGCATACCGGTATCACAAATACTGATGTGAAGGCATAGATAATGCGCACGTCTATAACGCGCAACATGCGGATGAGCCATTTATGCATCCATCCGTTGCCATATGTCGTGCCTGCCCATTCTTTCGACATGTGCTAAATCAGAACTTGTCAGTTGAGCTTGCTCTCTATGTAGTCGCAGAATTGTCCGAGTGTCTGTACCCCCTTCATTTCCTCCGGTTTAATCTTGAATCCGAAGGTCTTGTCAACAATCACAACTATATCTACATAGTCAAGACTGTCAATGCCGAGATCTTCCTTGAGAAGTGCATCCGCTACAAGCTCGTTCTCATCAATCTCCAGGTCATCGACCATGAATCCTTTTACCTTTTCTTCTATCTCTGTCCTATTCATATTGCGTTTACTATTCTCTTATGGTTTACTTTTTCTTGACTTTGATGATGGAGTGTCCTTGCCCGAGGTTGTCATATATTTCCTCGATTTCAAGTCCGGCCCGCGATATACATTCAGTCATGTCTTCCGTGTTGTACATCTTGCTGTTGCCATTGGCAATAGCCGTGAAATACAGACTGGTCATAGTCAAGCAGAATGCTGCCGGCTCGAATCGCTGACGATCCCATAAGGTCTCCATAATGTAGAGTCGCGTATCGGCCGTCATTGCCTCACTTGCCCTGCTGAGTATGCTAACTATCTCCTCCATGGAAAAGCAATCGAGAAACTGACTCATCCATATTGCATCAGGCCCTTCTTGCATGGTAGGGAATTTTGCCTTTGGGTCGAGCAGGTTTATGCCGTAGCCTGAAATCCGCTCAGCACCGGTTTTCCCCTCTATGTTGGCTTGCATCAGACCTATCTGCTGTGGCAAGTCAAGTATGGTGACCTTAACTACAGAATCGTACGCCACACATCGCAACGCCCATTTGCCGGTATTTCCCCCCACATCATAGAGCGTGCGTGTTTTATTCTTCTTGAATACTATCTCAAGTGCTTCCGGAAATGAGGAGTCGCTGTAGAAATGGTCAAACCCGAACCATGAGTCCTGCACATGTTTTGGAAGGCTTGACAATCCCTCATATACGGTTGGCCAATTGCCGAAGTGCTTAAGTCCGGCCGGATACCCCTCCTTGAGTGATTCCTCAAGATGAAACCACCCCTCATAGTTTACATCATGGTTGAAGTCGATGTTCACTTTGGTGGCGGGATCGTTCAGCAAGAACCAGCCCACCTTTGATATTGTGAATCTGTCGCTTTCCGCATCGACTAATATCGTGCCGATGCAAAGTGAAGCCTCAAGAAGACATTTCACAGCGTAGTCGCTGAGTCCGGTTTGTTCCACAATCTCCTTACGTGTCAGCCCACGCTCAGAGTCGCGAAGAAGCTCCAGAATGCCGAACTTGACCATAAGACGCGATGCCTGGAACACAACAGGACCCCACGCGATAAACTCAGCCAGTCTCTGTGCCTCACGTGCCGACATCTGCTCTCGCGTATATCTTTTCTTGAGTGCTTCTGATAGATTCATATTTTATTGTGCTATTTTATTTACCTTTCTTGATTCGTTTTGCAAGGAATTTTGCGATACCTTCAAATCCTTCTTCAAGAGCAATCTGATATGTAAAGCCGCTATTTCCCTCTTCATCTATTTTATAGACAGCCACTTTTTCTCCGGTTTTCTTATTGGTAATTGTAATGGAACCCCAAAGTTTAATGCCAACTCCCCCTTTGAATGACATGACATTAATAAACACATCGAGATTGGTTAGTTTTACATAAAACTCATATTCTGCATCCTCTACTTTGTCAGTGAGTCTGAATGCTTTTGAGTTGTCGTTGAATTCACGTATGAATTCTCTTGTGCATTCCGGAAGTTGTTCATCGACATCCCTGAATCTGTCATCATTACGCAGTGGCATTTTTCCATCGAATTGCGTATCAGACATGTCTAATACAACGCAGCCTATTCCTCCGTTTTTGAGACTGGCTATGGAACCTTCGGTAAGTTTGATGTCATTTCCTGCAATTGCTGTCAAGCAACCGATTACTCCGATAAGGAGTGTAAACCAAAATTTTTTCATGACTTGAATGTTTAAAACTATTATGATTTTAAAGTTATTATTATTGTGTATATTAATGCATTAGATTATATCTTCTTGATTACAAGTGCCGAATTGGTTCCTCCGAATCCGAATGAATTTGAGAGGATGTAGTTCAGTTTCCGTTCTGTTGTCTCTTTCGCTATGTTGAGTCGCGCCGAGTCTTCATCCGGATTCTCGAAATTAATATTCGGTGCAACAAAGTTGTTCTGCATCATTATGATGGAGTATACTATCTCTGATGCTCCCGCCATCCAGCATTCATGACCGGTCATCGATTTGGTGGAGCTTATCAATGCTTTTTTCCCCTCAAATAGCGAAGCCAATGCCTTGGCTTCATACATGTCACCCTGCGGTGTAGACGTGGCATGTGCGTTCACATAATCGATATCGTCGGGTGTAACGCCTGCATCTGCGAGTGCCCTCTTCATTGCAAGCGCGCTTCCTTCATGGCTCGGTTGTGATATGCCACCTCCATTTGAGGAGAAGCCATAGCCTATCACCTCACACAGTATATTCGCGCCCCTTGCCTTGGCATGCTCATAATCTTCAAGCACAAGTGCTGCTGCTCCTCCCGAAGGTATTAGACCATCTCTGTCTCTGTCAAAAGGTCGGCTGGCCTTCTCAGGTGAGTCATGCCTCAACGAGAATGTGCGGATTGCATCAAATGCAAACATGCCGTACATGTTGGTCTCCTGTGCACCTCCGCATAGCACTACATCCTGAAGTCCTTGCTTAATCATCATATAGCCAAGACCAATGGAGTGGCTTCCGCTCGCACAAGCTGCACTCACGCTGAAGTTAACTCCACGGAGATGGAAAATCGAACATAAGTTCATGTTGACCGTGGAGTTCATTGATTGGAAGATCGCTCCTGATCCCACAAGTTCTGAGTCATGCTTCTCTTCCATTACGTTATAGCCATCGATTACCGCCTTGGCCGTTGAATCGTTGCCAAATATGCAACCTATTTCGTTATTTAAAAGATATGCGTCATCTATGCCGGCTGCATCAAATGCTTGGCGTGAAGCCATGTATGCATATTCAGCTTCTTCCGACATATTGGCTCGCTGCCGACGGTCAAGAAGCCCTTTGAGCACCGGTTTGTCTACTTTGCCTGTCAGCCCCGAACGAAACCCGTACTCGAGTCTTGATTGGTCCAGCACTATGCCGGATTTGCCGGAATGCAATGATTTTGTCACTGTCTCGACATCATTGCCAAGGCATGACCATATTCCTATACCGGTGATTACTACTCTTCTACCCATATTCAATCTGCAGTGCAGTCTGAATTATTGTTCTGTTGTTAGGTTTGGCAAGTGCTCGAAAACTCAGAAACATAATTTGCTTGATATTCTAAGGGTTCGAACTTACATTGTATGCAAAATTAGTGAAAATTTCTTGTTTTTGAAACTATTGGAACTATTTATTTGCCATTTTTGACCCCTGCAGGATAGCACATTTATTAAGTGTAAAGACCTCCATTGATACCAATCACCTGCCCTGTGATGTATGAGGACTCATCAGTGCATAAAAAACCTACCAATGCAGCCACCTCTTCCGGTTTCCCGAACCGGTTCATCGGAACAAGTTTTTTAAGTTCTTCCTCATCAAGGTCTTTTGTCATGTCAGATTCGATAAATCCGGGTGCCACTGCGTTCACGCTTACTGCTCTCTGCGCCGTCTCTTGCGCCAATGACTTGGTCGCTCCGATCAATGCCGCCTTGGCAGCGCTGTAATTGGTTTGACCCGGAAGTCCTTTTAATCCGGATAACGACGCCATGTTGATTATGCGTCCGCCGTGCCGTCTGCGCATCATCTTCGGCAACACTCTACGTGTTACGTAGAAGAACCCGTTGAGTGTGGTGTCAATTACACTATGCCAATCACTGTCAGGCATCATGAACATCATAGAGTCTTTACGTATACCCGCATTATTCACAAGATATGCTATGTAGTCGTCCGGATGTTCATTTTCCCAGTTGTCGAGTGCATTTGTTACGGCAGCTTCGTCGGTCACATCAAACTGCATCAGTTCGGCTCTTCCTCCGGCATCAACGATCAATCGTTGAGTTTCAAGTGCCGCTTCGCTGTTCGATTGATAGTTGATTATGACAGGTATACCCATGGAGGCTAATTTAATGCATACTGCTCGTCCTATCCCTCGTGATCCTCCGGTTACCAATGCGTATTTCATTTCGTTACTTTATTCTCTATGGTAAGTATATGATTCTATTACAAAATTGCAATGGGATGAAACAAACGGTGCATCCCATTGCAAAATTAGTCTATTTCAGTGAATCACACAAATTTTATCTTTGTGCTTTCTACTTTCAATCAGTCGTTCTTACGGAGTTTGATTTCCTCAGGTGTAAGCTCAGGGTCTACTCCCCAGCTCTGGTTGGCCAGACGCTTGTAGTTGTTGTAGCGCCACTGTGCGTTGGCCTTTGCAGCTGCGAAGAGTTCCTCTGCCTGGTCGGGATACATCTTGAAGAGTGATGCAAAGCGCACCTCACCTTTGAGGAAGTCTTCAAACTTGTCCCAATCCGGTTCTTTGCTGTCGAGCGAGAATGGATTCTTGCCTTCTGCCTCAAGTTCCGGATTGTAACGCCAGAGATGCCAGTAGCCACATGCCACAGCTTCTTTCTCTTCCTGCTGGCTGTGTCCCATGCCTTTCTTGATGCCATGGTTGATACACGGAGCGTATGCAATCACGAGCGACGGTCCATCATATGCCTCTGCCTCGCGGAGTGCCTTGAGGGTCTGTGCATTGTCAGCACCCATGGCAATCTGTGCCACATACACGTAGCCGTAAGTGGTTGCAATCAGACCGAGGTCTTTCTTGCGGATACGCTTTCCGGCTGCTGCGAACTTGGCGATTGCTCCGATAGGTGTGGACTTGGATGACTGGCCACCGGTGTTGGAGTATACTTCTGTGTCAAGCACGAGTATGTTGACGTTCTTGCCCGATGCAATCACGTGGTCGAGACCGCCGAAGCCGATGTCATAGCTTGCACCGTCACCACCCACAATCCACTGGCTGCGCTTGGTGAGGTAGCCCTTGAGCTCCACGATTGTCTTGCAGTCGGGGCAACCAGCCTCTGCACCTGCGATACATGCTGCCACAAGTGCTACACCCTTGAGGTGAGACTCTTTGGAGTCGTCACGGTCATTGAGCCATGCTGAAGCTGCTTCTTTCACATTGGCTGGTGCATCTGCATTGGCCACGATATTCTCTGCTGCCATCTTGGCACGCTCACGGAGCTTCTCATATGCGATGTGCATACCGAGACCATACTCACAGAAGTCCTCGAAGAGTGAGTTAGCCCATGCCGGACCATGTCCATGCTCGTTGATGGTGTAGGGTGTTGAGGGCACCGAACCTGAATAGATAGATGAGCAACCGGTAGCGTTTGCCACAACCTGACGGCTGCCGAAGAGCTGGGTCACAAGTTTCAGATAGGGAGTCTCACCGCAACCTGAACATGCGCCGGAGAACTCAAACAGCGGCTGTGCGAACTGGCTGTTCTTTACGTTCATGGCCACATCCACGAGGTCTGCCTTGTTGCTAACCTCCTTAACGCAGTATTCCCAGTTGGCATCTTCCTTGAGCTGGCCTTCGAGGTGCTTCATGGTGAGTGCCTTATTGCCCTTCATGCCGGGGCATACATCCGCACAGTTGCCGCAACCGAGACAGTCGAGCACGTCAACCTGCTGCACGAAGCGCAGACCTGTCAAGGTCTTGCCGAGTGCCGGCTTGCTGTGGTCTTCGCCAAACGGTGCTTTTTCCATCTCCTCTGCATTGAGCAGGAACGGGCGGATAGCTGCGTGAGGACATACATATGAACACATGTTGCACTGGATACAGTTTGCGGGATTCCATTCAGGCACGAATGCTGCCACACCACGCTTCTCATATGCTGCGGTGCCCTGCTCCCATGTGCCGTCTGCGTTGTCCTTGAACTTGCTCACGGGCAGGAGGTCTCCATCCTGTGCGTTGATAGGACGAACCACTGTCTCGATAAATTCGGGAGCCGGTGTAGCCTTGGGTGCATCATCTGCGAGGTCTGCCCATTCTGCCTTCACCTCGAGCTTGTGATATTCACCGCCACGGTCCACAGCTGCGTAGTTCATGTTTACGATGTTCTCTCCCTTCTTGCCATAAGATTTCACGATGAATTTCTTCATCTGCTCAATGGCGAGATCCACCGGAATCACCTCGGTAATGCGGAAGAAAGCTGACTGGAGTATTGTGTTGGTGCGGTTGCCAAGTCCAATCTCCTGAGCTATCTTGGTGGCGTTGATGTAGTAAACAGTGATGTTGTTCTTCGCGAAATAACGCTTCACCTTGTTGGGAAGGTTGTCGGCGAGTTCCTCTCCCTCCCAGATGGTGTTGAGCAGGAATGTGCCGTTGGGCATAAGACCGCGTGTCACATCATACATGTGGAGATATGCCTGCACGTGGCATGCCACGAAGTTCGGTGTGTTCACAAGATATGTGCTGCGGATTGGTTCGTCACCGAAGCGCAGGTGTGAACATGTGAAACCGCCCGACTTCTTGGAGTCGTATGCAAAGTATGCCTGGCAATATTTGTTGGTGTTGTCACCGATAATCTTCACTGAGTTCTTGTTGGCACCTACTGTACCGTCTGCACCGAGACCGTAGAACTTAGCCTGGAACATGCCTTCATCACCAACGTTGATTTCTTCACCTACGGGGAGTGAGTAACCTGTGAGGTCGTCGTTGATGCCGACTGTGAACTGATTGCGGGGCTCGTCGAGCTTCAGGTTCTCATATACTGCGAGCATCTGCGCAGGTGTGGTATCTTTCGATGAGAGACCGTAGCGGCCACCCACGATGACAGGGCAGTTCTCCTTGCCGTAGAAGCAGTCTTTAACGTCAAGATAGAGGGGTTCGCCATTGGCTCCCGGCTCTTTGGTACGGTCGAGCACTGCGATTTTCTTCGCTGTGGCTGGCACTGCGCTGAGGAAGTGCTTCGCGCTGAACGGACGATACAAGTGAACGCTCACCAAACCGACCTTCTCACCCTTGGCGCGGAGATAGTCGATAGTCTCCTTGATGCACTGTGTCACTGAACCCATGGCGATGATAACGCGGTCGGCCTCGGGGTCACCGTAGTAGTCGAACAAACCGTAGTTGCGACCTGTGATGCGGTTCATCTCCTTTACATATTCCTCTACTATCTCGGGAATTGCCTCATAGTATTTGTTGCTTGCCTCACGGTGCTGGAAGAATACATCGGGGTTTTCTGCCATGCCGCGTGCCACCGGCTTGTCGGGGTTGAGGGCACGTGCGCGGAACTCTGCCAACGCTTTTTGGTCGATCAGGGGCACGAGGTCTTCCTCGTTCATAACCTCAATCTTCTGTATCTCGTGGCTGGTGCGGAATCCGTCGAAGAAGTTGACGAACGGCACACGGCCTTTTATTGCTGAGAGATGGGCTACTGCTGAAAGGTCCATCACCTCCTGCACACTTCCCTCGGCAAACATCGCAAAGCCTGTCTGACGGCAAGCCATCACATCCTGATGGTCTCCGAAAATACTCAATGCGTGCGATGCAAGTGTACGTGCCGATACATGAAATACGCAGGGAAGCAATTCGCCGGCGATCTTGTACATGTTGGGAATCATAAGAAGAAGTCCCTGCGATGCTGTGTATGTGGTGGTCAAGGCACCTGCTTGCAGTGAACCATGCACTGCGCCGGCTGCACCGGCCTCGCTCTGCATTTCCTGCACCATTACTGTCTCGCCGAAGATGTTCTTTCGGCCTGCTGCCGACCAGTCATCCACATACTCCGCCATAGTCGATGACGGTGTGATGGGGTAAATGGCTGCTACTTCGCTGAACATGTAACTGATATGCGCTGCGGCCTGATTGCCGTCGCATGTCAGAAATTTTTTTGTCTTGCTCATAGAATTGTTTACCAAAAAATGTTATATGATAATATTACCTACTATTTTGAGCACCCAATATTTTTTGTATGGGCCATATAATTCTGCAAATATAATAATTTTTCTCCACTCCGCAATTATTTTGTGTGATAATTTATGTCTCGGTTTTTATTATCCCACCACCGATATAAGGCGTTTTTCTCCTTTTATCTTTTTCCCTTTTATATTGCTTGTCAGCTTATTAATATCCGGGCAACACACAGCTGCGAGTGCGTAGTGGTCGTATACGTCGATTTTGCCTATCTCGTTTCCTTCCAAGCCTCCCTCTTTTACGAGAAATCCTAATATATCCCCTTTGGAGAGTTTCTCGCGGCGCCCGGCTGAGAAGTAGAGTGTCTCATATGTTCTCTCCGCTTGATACCTCTTTTCGGGATCGAGATATCTTGTGTCGTCAAATTCGATGTATTCTTTCACATCCTCTTTCGGGCCTACCAATACATATATGTCTCCCTCGGCGTCCACGCGGGCCGTGCGGCCGTTGCGGTGTGTGTAGGCTTTAGGTGTGAGTGCCTGATGGTAGTGTATCACGTTTTTCACCCCCTCTATGTCGAGACCTCGTGCCGCTAAGTCTGTGGCAACGAGCACGGGGCGTGTGCCGTTGTTGAAGAGTGCTACGGCTGTCTCGCGGTCGCGCTGGTCAAGTGCCCCGTGATATAATACTGCCGGTATGCCCCGTTTCCTTAGATATTGGCATGTCCGCTCAGCACTTTCACGATGGTTCACAAAAACTATGCTCCGCTCATGACATTGTGTCTCGTTGGCAAGATTTTCCAAAAGAAGAGTGAGTGTATCGAGCTTGTCGTTGGCATCTGAGTCCACCCTGTGTACGCGTGTACGTGAGCGCAACTCTTTGTTCTCTTTCAGATAATTTATTGTCACCGGGTTGTCAAGTTTCAAAAATTCGGGCAGCACATCAGCTCGTGTGGCTGATGTCAGCAGCCTGCGGCTCACGTTCTTGAGTCTATCGCATATTTTCTTCATTTCTTTCTCAAAGCCGAGTTCAAGCGACTTGTCAAACTCGTCGAGCACCAAAATGCGAGTAGGGAGCACATCGATATTGCGACGGTTTATGTGGTCAAGCAGTCGCCCGGGTGTCGCTACTATGATGTCGGTGCCCGCCTGGAGTGAATTCACTTCATCTTCCACTTTATGGCCACCATATAGCGCCGTGGTTTTGAAACCTGCGGCGATATTCCTTATTATACCGAATATCTGAAGCACAAGCTCGCGCGAGGGAGCTATCACTATTGCCTGAACGCGACCTGACGAAGGCTTCAACATCTTGAGCATCGGCAATATGAATGCGAGCGTCTTGCCCGAACCTGTAGGGGAGAGCAACATTATATCATGTGCCTCTGTTGACGTTTGCATCATCTTGAGCTGCATGTCGTTGAGTGCATCTATGCCAAGCCTCTCTTTTACAAGTGGCAAAAATTCTTTTTCTCTCATATTATCTTTTATATTTTTTCACTTTTCATACTTATAACGTTATTTTCAATAAAAACGATAAAGTGAGAAGCAAGTTGACATGTCAACTATTAAAATATGTTAAAAACTAAATTATTAGTTGTGTAACTAAAATATTAGTTGTAGCTTTGCATCAGAAGAATCTAAATTCGTTGTTATGAAAAAGCTGTCACCAAAAGAGGAGGAAATAATGGGTTGTTTCTGGCAAAATGGACCGATGTTCGTTCGCGAGGTTGTGGAGAAGTTGCCGGTGCCTAAGCCTCATTTCAACACTGTGTCAACTTTCGTACGTGGTTTGGAGGCCAAGGGTTGGCTTGCACATGAGCAGATTGGCAATTCTCATAGATACTATCCGATAGTTGATGCCGATGAATATCGCGATAAGAGTGTGCGAGGCCTAATCGACCGTTTTTTCGGTCGTTCATACCTGGGGTTTGTGTCGGCTCTTGTCAAGGA
>CAJUIJ010000007.1 GCA_910586175.1 uncultured Muribaculaceae bacterium
GCACAATCACATACTGATAACACCAAAATTTTAATATATGAGAGAACGACTTAAAGACCCGGGACGTCTCGAACATATAATATCAGCAATTACACAAATTGAAGATAATAAAAAGATATATAGTGATGAAGATATTCTTGGAAACAGCATAATCTTTTTTGGTTTTACAAAGCTACTTGAAATCATAGGCGAAGCTGTTTATATGCTTACCAAAGAATTCAAGGAATCCCATCCGGAAGTTGATTGGGACCCCGTTCAAGGGATGCGTCATGTCCTTGTGCATGGATATTATACAATCGACCCAATCACTGTTGTAAAAGCAATTAATAATGATTTGCCTATTTTCAAAAAGCAAATTTTAGCATTAATAAAGACAATAAACCAATAGCATATGAGACAACTTATCCTTTGCGGTGCGCTTGCCGTTGTTGCATTGGGAGCGACTGCGCAAGCTGATGCTCCCCGTTGGCTGCGCAACACCGCCATCTCGCCCGACGGCACCACTATCGCTTTCACTTACAAGGGCGACATATTCACAGTGCCGGCACAAGGAGGCAATGCATCACGCCTCACATCAGGTGGTTCATACAACACCGCCCCCATATGGAGCCCCGACTCCAAGGTAATAGTCTTCTCGTCAGACCGTGAGGGGAGCATGGACCTCTACAGCATGCCGTCCACGGGAGGAGAGGCAGTGCGTATCACCACTTCGTCAGGTTCGGAGTCACCCTTGGCATTTATCGATGCAAGCAGGGTGATTTACCAGACTTCAGAGCTGACCTCCGACCTCACATCGCGCCATCCGTCGCGCCTCACACGCACTTACGTGGTAGACACGGCACTGCCCGGCGCACGCCCCATGCTCTACTCCCCGGTGCCGATGGGTGCAGTAGCGGTGAATGCCGACGGACGAATACTTTACCAAGACAAAAAAGGACTCGAAGACCCCTTGCGCAAGCATGAGCGTTCATCCGGCACTTCCGACATATGGATGCTCCAGGACGGTAAATACAGCAAACTGACCACGTTCAACGGCCATGACCTGACACCGGCATGGGCACCCGGCGGCAACGGGTACTACTACGTGAGCGAACAAGATGGCACGCTCAACGTGTATGCAACCGACGGTTCGGGCAAGACGCGCCAGCTCACCAAATTCGAGAAGCATCCGGTGCGCTCACTCACGGCAGCCACCGACGGACTCATGGCATTCAGCTGGGACGGTGACATATACACCATGCGAGATGGCTCGCAACCGAAGAAGCTCACAGTCAACATCAAGGCTGACCAGTATGCAAAAGATGCAGTAAAGAAATTCGTCAGCGCAGGAGCTACCAACATGGCAGTCTCGCCCGATGGCAAGGAGGTAGCCTTCATATTGCGTGGTGACGTGTATGTGACCGACACCAAATATAAGACCACAAAGCGCATCACCGATACGCCTGCCCAGGAGCGTGAGCTTTCATTCTCACCCGATGGCCGTATGCTCGTATACGACTCCGACCGCGATGGCCAATGGCAACTCTTCACTGCTGAAATCAAGAACCCGGCGGAAAAGCGTTTCGCATATGCCACAGAAATCGTAGAGAAACCGCTCTACAAGGGAGAGGGTGTGGCCCAACAGCCGGCCTTCAGCCCTGATGGCAAGAAGGTGGCTTTCTTGGAAGGCCGCACTGCCCTGCGCGTGCTTGACCTCAAGACAAAACAGGCCAAGACTGTGCTCGACCCTAAATTTAATTATTCATATGTCGATGGTGACGTGCCATTCGAGTGGAGTCCGGACAGTGAGTGGCTTCTGATAGGATACATAGGTGTAGGAGGCTGGAACAATGCCGACATAGCCGCCGTCAAGGCTGATGGCACGCAGGTGATAGACCTTACAGAGAGCGGTTATAGCGACGGCAACGCCAAGTGGGCGATGAACGGACGCGCCGTGACCTATGAGTCGGGCCGCTTCGGCATGAAGAGTCAAGCCTCATGGGGCAACCAGTCAGATATCATCATGATGGCACTCGACAGCGAGGCCTGGGATGAGTTCAATGCTACCGAAGAGGAAGCTGAACTTCGCGAAGAAGCCGACAAAGAAAAGAAAGAGAAAGAGGAAGAAAAATCCGACAAGAAGAAAGATAAGAAGAAAAAGGGTGACAAAGCTGACAAGGCTGATAAAAAGAACGACCTCGACTTTGCCCAACGCCGTCACCGCATGGCGCGTCTCACACCCCAGAGTGGTATGATTGGCGACTATTTCCTCTCGCCCAAGGGCGACAAGCTCTATTACACCACACGCGCTGCGGAGGGTGGTGCCAACCTGTATGCACGCGACTTGCGCGACAACGAGACAAAACTTCTGGTAAAAGGGGTTTCCGGTGGCCTCGTGGCTGATGCCAAGGGTGAAAACCTGTTCGTAATCTCCGGTTCAGGCATGAAGAAAGTGAAACTCTCTGACGGCGACACCGACGACATAGAGTTTGATGCACCTTACGGTCGCAGCAATGCCGCAGAGCGTGAGTATATCTACGACCACTGTCTGCGTCAGGTATCTGACAAGTTTTACGATGAGAAACTTCACGGTGTGGATTGGGACTACTATGGCAAGCATTACCGGGAGTTCCTGCCCTATATCAGCAACGGTCAAGACTTCGCCACACTGCTCAGCGAGTTGCTCGGCGAGCTTAACGCATCGCACACCGGAGCCCGATATTATGGCAATGGCGCAAGCCTCCAGACAGCTCAGCTCGGCGCATTTTTCGACCCCGCCTTTGAGGGAGATGGTCTGAAAGTGACAGAAGTCGTGGCAGGTGGCCCCCTTGCCACGAAGAAAGCGGGAGTGAAAGCCGGTGATATTATCATGGCGATTGACGGCGCTCCGATCAAGGCCGGCAAGGAATACTACACCATGCTCGAAGGTAAGGCCGGACGCAACACAAGGCTTGAAGTAAAGCACGCATCCGGCAAAACCGATACAGTGACTGTCAAGCCCATCAGCACAGGCAAGCTCAACGACTTGCTCTACAAGCGTTGGGTGGAGCGCAACGAGGCTTATGTCGATTCCATCTCAGGTGGCAAGATCGGCTACGTGCATGTGCAGGGCATGGATGGTGAGAGCTATACGGCTGTCTACGACCGTCTGCTCGGCAAGTACCGCAACTGCGATGCAGTGGTGGTCGACACACGCTGGAACGGAGGCGGCTGGCTGCACAATGACCTTGCAGTGCTTCTGAGCGGCAAACGCTACGTGGACTTCATGCCGCGAGGCCGCTATATCGGTTCGGAACCCTTCTCGCAATGGTACAAGCCTTCAGTGATGCTCGTCAACGAAGGGAACTACAGCGATGCCCACGGAGCGCCCTACACCTACCAGACGCTCGGTCTCGGCAAGGTGGTTGGAGCACCGATACCCGGCACGATGACCGCCGTATGGTGGGAGACCCAGATAGACCCGGACCTCGTGTTCGGAATACCGCAGGTGACCAATGCCAGCACCGAAGGGAAAGCATTGGAGAACTGCCAGCTTAACCCCGACGTAGAGGTCTACAATGCTCCGGAAGAGGAGATAAGCGGCTACGACCGACAGCTCGAGACAGCCGTCAAGACGCTGCTTAAGAACTAAAAGACACTTTTAAGGGGGGGAGTTTGAATCAAAACGCCCTTAAAGATTGTCAAATTAAAATGCGGCCTTATAAATTGTGCCAATGCAAAATATGCATGCAATTTATAAGGCCGCATTTTCGTTTTATGCTTAGAGCCAGACTCACTCACACAGCATCATAAATTTATCAATTGCCAAATAAACCGCAACACATATATCTTATTTGCACGATATTATAACACAGAGGTTGTGCCGTAGCCATATTACGACACAACCTCTATTTTGTTAATTTAGAGCATGTTTTGAATTTATAGGTCGCAAAACAAAGTATATGTACATTCATACTATCTTGGACCTAAGAATTTATCTCCGTTGTGTCGTAATTGGTTATGACACAACCTTTTTCTATTTTGCTCGGGATGTGTGGTTGGGTATATTATTGAGCTGTCAGTTCCACTACCATACTTGTGTTGTGTATGTTGCTCAACATATCCAAGCCAATCTTCATAAGGTAGTCCCCACTGAATATCTTCCCATTTTGAGCAAAGGTTGATTCGGTTCCGGGCATCAGATTTATTTCCTTTACCAAATACTTCCCGACCGGATCAAGGCCCTGAAGTTTCACCCTCTGCAATTTCTCATGAAAACGTGGTGAAAGATTATATGCAAATACAACTCCCTTGCTTTTATCAGCATCCACATATTCAACAGCCGCATGATTGCTTTCATAAGGTGAAATAAGTCTATACTGCGTCCCATCCATTATTGCCGGTGAAAGTCGTTTCCAGTTGACTATAGCCTGCTGGCAATAAGCGAGTTCATCAGCATTAAGCTCTTGAAGGCCTATATCAAAACCCAATTTACACATCGATGCTACGTCTGTGCGGAATTTTACGCTCGTGTTCTTATTCCAGCTGGTGACATGTGCAGCCATCGCTTTTGCCGGGAAGAACTGCGAAAATCCCCATTGGATATACACACGTTCCACCGGATCTGTATTGTCACTACACCAAAACTCTGTAAAATATTTAAGTGCCTCATAGTCGCAACGTGCGCCACCACCTGAACACAACATCATCGGCACATCCGGATATTTATCCTTTATACGCTTGAGCACATTGTATATGCCCCTCACATGATCGATATACATCCGGCCCTGCTTATTCTTGTGATATGGGGAGTATATGTTGGTAATCGGACTATTGCAATCCCATTTGAAATATGCCACGTCAGGGTTTTCGGTCAATATATTGTCAACAACTCCGTATACATAGTCCTGGACTTTCGGATTACTCAAGTCGAGCACAAGCTGATTGCGATAATAGTAGGTATCCCTGTTTGGCTGCTCGATAACCCAATCAGGATGCTTCTCGTAAAGTTCACTTTTAGGGTTTACCATCTCCGGCTCAATCCATATGCCGAACTTCACATCGGCATCGTGAGCTGATTTTACGAGCGCAGCTATTCCGCCGGGAAGTTTGTCGCGGGTAACTTCCCAATCTCCAAGACCTGCATGATCATCCTTGCGGGGGTACTTATTGCCAAACCAACCATCGTCAAGAAGGAACATATCCACACCAAGATGTTCAGCCTCCTTCATGAGGTCGGCAAGAATGTCCTGATTGAAGTCAAAAGCGGTGTTCTCCCAGTTATTGAGCAACGTCAATCGAGAACCCTCACCATCCTTGAGCGAATATTTACGCGCCCAATCGTGCAGATTGCGACTTCCCTGACCGGCACCATCATAGCTTAGTGTGAATATGAACTCAGGTGTGGTAAACACTTCGTCAGCTTTCAGCTCGTAATTGGAGGCATATGGGTTGATGCCGGGAATAACACGAAGATTGCCTACATTGTCAACTTCAAAAGTGAAACGGAAATTACCTGTCCAGCCAAGTGTGCCCATCAACACTTCTCCCGATTTTTCCTTTACAGGTCCGTTCAAGCCTATCTCGAAAAAGGGATGAGTGTGCATTGCAGCACGGCTGCCAAGCTTTGTATCGACCACCTTTTTGCCAAACTGAAGTTGCTGGCTGCTCATCTGAGCCTCCTTTGCCCAATCGCTGCTGAACTCCGTGAGATAATATGACGGTTCGTTGAAATAGAGCATGGCCGAAGCATACCTTGACAAGGAGACAGGCGACTTTTCCTTATGACTTATGTCGCTCCAAGCCTTGATAACGTTCTCCTTCTGATACGCCACATAATGCAGTGTGACATCAAACGGATACTTATCATCTTTAAGGCGGATATCTGTTTGTATTCCTCCATCCACAGGTTTTTGTGAAGAACCGACATAGTATAGATATGTTGTCGCATTACCATCTGCATGAGTCACGCCCAATGCCGGCTCAAAAAAATCCTCGTTGCCAGAAGTTGAATATGCCTCCCATCCCCGCTTCGACACAGAGCCGTCGCTTCCTGCATGCTGCGCCCAATCAAGGCTTGCCGCATCCTTTTCGTCAAGCAACTTAGGGCCAAGATAGGTCTGATACAGACGACCGTTGTCGCCGACTTTCAACACAAGGTCAGTATTGTCGGTTGAAATACGTATTACTTTCCCCATTTCGGGACTTGCGAAAGCCGCAAGAGCCATCGCCGATACTGAAAGAATTGAAATAACTCTTTTCATGAATATTGATTTTTTTGGTGTTAAAGTTAGTAATCAGGTGATGCAGTTATTGAAGTTGTTTAAACAACTTCAATGATTAGAATTTGAATGTTGCGCTAAACTCCACGGTGAATGGGCGAAGATAATTACCGCTCATATAATAATTCTTATACTTATCGGCTTCATCTTTGCTCAGAAGCTCAGCGCCATTGATTGTGCCGCTCGCTCCCTTCTGGTTCAGGAAATTGACAACGGTAGCACCGACGGTCAAGTGCTTGTTTACATCCCAAGTCACGCCTCCAAATGTCTCCCAACGCCCGTTAAAGTATAATGCGTTTGTCAAATTGGCATACGTCTTGCCGAAATATCTGAATGAAAGCCAGAGCCTGATATTGTCAGTCACATTATAACTTGGGTCGAGCTCTATAAGTATCTGCGGAATTTCCTTTACGATATTGCCATTTGCGTTCAGGTCAGGCACACCTTCAAAAGGCGACTTGATGAAGTAGTTTTTGTATGTCGGCTTCTGATAGGTAAACAAGGCATGTAAGTTAAAGCCCTTGAAAGGATGAATCTCCGCCGATGTGGTCCAACCGACAGTCTGTATTCCATATATCAGAAGGGTTGTCTTCGACTGGGTAGTTCCCGGCTTCGTGACATTCTGCTGGTCTATATTATTAGACTTTGATATATATGTGACCATTGATGCCAGATCAATCCATTTGTTGCTGTAAGTTATGCCCGCTCTTATCAGAGGAATCGTGACACGCTTATATTGCTCGTCGGTAGGACCTGTGCCGGCATACTCATTGATTCGCGGGAAACGGGTTGCAACTGTGGCATCGGCAGTGATGCCGAAATTCTTGTTAAACTGATATGTGCCTTGCAGCGTGGCGGCATAGTTCAACTTATTTTTCAACACATGACGAGGCTCTATTTTAACTGTACTGTTACCTTCCGGGCCTGAATATGTATGTGTATCTCCGATGTGAAAACCGGAATAACGCTCATACGGAATCTGATCGGCCGACATTCTGTAATATTCGAGCCTGCCACCGAAATACAAATTGAATTTAGGTGTGATATTCCAATTGTCTGTGACATATAATGCCAGCTTGTTTTCATATCCCTTGGTGTATTCAGGACTCAGCTCATTAAAGCCTCTGAACTTATCGGATGTGCCGTCGGCATATCTTTTTGTAAGCACCTTAGGATATGCAGACACTGTGCCAATCCATTGAAAGGATGAGGAATGATAATCCAAATTATAATTCCATTCATTCAAACCGACACGCAGGTTGTGATTGCCAAAGCGCTTTGAAAGTTCTCCTGTGAAAAGGATATTCCTCACCTTGCCTATATGGATCCAGGTGCGACGCCCCTCCGCAAGGCCGTCATACGGTGTGTCGGAATCATCTTCAAACAGGTTGTCGGCATCGGTAGCCTGAAAAATCGAGCTTCCACCGAAGTCCACATAATTTGCATGAGGGGCATACATATATTTGGCCCTGAGATTCATGACATAGCCGCTGTCGAATGTATAGTCCGACAAAACCGAGACTTCATGAGCCTGATTATTTGTAAAATCGCCCCAACGGCCGGATTTGATTTTGCCATCCATCACATCCATATATTTGAACTCACCGCCTACAGGAGCATATGAAGTGGTTCCCAAAGCGAATCCGGGCACTTCCCTGACACTGCCATCACCCACGTAAATAAATGGTGCCGAATTGACCATCGAACCAAGCCCGTTGCTCTTTGAAAACTTATACAGGAGACTTACACTCCCTTTACCAAACAGGCGGGTTATGCCTACGTGATATAATTGGGTACGGTCAGAAAAGTCAGTGAACTTCGGTTTGAAACTTCCCGGTTCGAAGTTCTGATATATACTTGCCGTATACAGCCATTTATCAGTGATACTGCCTGACACGTTCATATCGAAGTTTTGCCATCCGAACAGGTTGGTATGATAATTTACAATTCCTTTAAACCCCTTTTGACCCAACTTGGAATAACTGTCAACGGAATATGCGATATTACCTGTCGTTATGGCGGATTCCATCGGATTTATCAAGCCGACATTACTTAAGCTGGCATCACTGCGCCAATGACGCGCCAACTGATGCACTGTAGAAGAATAGACGGCCGGCAAACCATTCTCGTAGACATTGACATCCTCGCTCGGAAGACCGATCTGTATCTCACGGGGCTTGGTCGCATCTGATGCGTTGAGCATGACGTTACGTTCTTCTCCCTTGTCGGTTGCTGACACTATAGTGTCGGCAATCTCTGCTGACGCCACCGGAGAAGACCAACTTAGGAGCGGCACCGCAATGAGTGAAATTTGAACCAGCGAATTAAGTTTCATGATATTTGAAATTTGTGCCGCAAAATTAATCCACTATACGCGCTATGTCAATACAAGGGAGTATGCAAGTAGTATAAGAGTATTATTTATAAATCATTATAATCTGAAAATTAAATTGTTACATTTTATGCTATATAACATACAGGTAGTGTTTGGGGACTACTTTATTTATTATTATCTTTGCCTAAAATTCAGAAATATGCAATTCAGACTTCTTATATTACTGCTCGTGGCCATTACGGCAATGGGAGCGCATGCCACTTCTGATCTTTCAAGGTTG
This sequence comes from uncultured Muribaculaceae bacterium, assembly GCA_910586175.1. Classification (GTDB taxonomy): domain Bacteria; phylum Bacteroidota; class Bacteroidia; order Bacteroidales; family Muribaculaceae; genus Lepagella. The sequence continues at coordinate 8,855 of CAJUIJ010000007.1, forward strand.
GAGGAAGTTCTTAAGCAGAGAGAATCATATGTAGATGCGAAGGAGACCCGGATAGACAGTCTTAAAAGAACTCTTTACAGGGAGCTTTCAGAAGATGACAGACTGGCATGTTATGATAAGCTCTACCGTGAATATCTGACGTTCCGGTTCGACTCGGCCATGGTATACATTGACAAGGCTGAGGCTCTATTAGGTGATAATGCTTCTTACGTGCAAAAAAGCAAGGTAAAGATTCATCGCGCTCTTTCATTGGCCACCTCCGGTCATTTCAGCCAAGCGGTAGATATTTTGAGATCTATCGACACATCTATGCTCGACATAGCGACTCGCTCTGAGCTATATGGAGCCATGGAGTGGACCTACGGTGTCTGGGCTGAATATTCCGGCAATACTGGTTTTGCAAAAGATTATAACAATCTGAGTATCGCCTATCTTGATTCCCTATTGTCGGTGACAGACAATGGCACCCCTTCTTATGAATATCATTTTGCCGATTATTGCTTAAGAAACAAGGATTATGAAAAAGCTCGTAATCACTATATTAAGGCTTTGAAGTCAACGCCTCAGAATGTCAGACTTTATGCACAAGCCGCCTATGGGCTCGCTACGGCTTACAAGGAACTTGGAGATAAGGACCGCTATCGCGAATGGTTGATAAATGCTGCCATATCGGACCAGATTACACCTCTCAAGGAGAATCTTGCTTTGCAACAGCTCGCGCTTGACATCAAGACCAATGAAGGCGATCTTGAAACGGCTAACCGCTATCTTAAATATTCACTCGATGATGCAATATTTTACAATAACCGTCTGCGTATGCTGGAAATATCGGAGAAATTTCCTGATATAATCCTTGAATATCAAGACCGCGTAACAGCTCAGAATGGAAGGCTGAAATTATATGTGCTCTGCATCGCCATCCTGCTATTGGGAGTAGTAGTGGTGATATTCTTGGTAATAAAAGAAAAGAGAATCGTGCAACGCTCAAAACAAGAGCAAACAAGCTTGAACACTCAGCTCCAGCACCTTAACACGAAGCTATCGCAAGCCACAGCCATGCGGCTTAAATTCACAGGCCTATTCATGGACTTGTGTGCTGCATACATCGAGAAGTTCAACCGTTTTCAATCAACGGTTGCCCTTAAGCTTAAAGTTGGCCAGATAGAAGATCTGACACGCATTGTCAGCAATAATGCCCGCCCCACCGAGACCGAGCTGCGGGAGATTTTTATAACCTTCGACACGGCATTCCTGAAATTATATCCTGATTTCATAACACAATTCAACCATCTGCTGAAGCCTGACAAAGCGATTCTACCGAAGAAAAATGAACTACTGAACACTGACCTCAGGATATTTGCATTAATAAGGATGGGCATTACAGACAGCAACAAGATTGCCACATTGCTTTTTTATTCTCCACAGACCATATTCAACCACAGGACACAAGTAAGAAACAGAGCGATCAACAGGGAAACTTTCGAACAGGAAGTGATGGATATCTGCGCCGTGGTTCCCGATGACAATGACAACAAACCCTGAAACCATCAGACCATATTACCCTCCTATACAAAGACAGGATACAAAGACTTGGTAAGAAGACAGGGTCGCTTCGCGACACATATCCGGCTTCGCCGGAACATATTTATCCTTGATTGATTCTCAATGGCACTTATTATTCACCACTCAGCTTTCGCAGGTTCTAAATCATTGAATCTTACATCCATTGTTGAAGGCTCCTCTCACCCGGCAGCTTTGCGCAGGCTTATTCCCTGAGATACTAGCCCATGCGAAGCGTATGTTCCGGCGAAGCCGGTTATGTGTCGCGAAGCGACCCTGTCTTCATTGATTTACATAGGATTTTCCGAAATAGCTGTGGCATTTGAAAGTGTGGAGGTGTTGAGATTTGCGTGGTTAAGGACGTTTTTGTAATTTTGCGAGGCTGTATGGATTTCAGGGGACGTTTGAATTTTGCATTTTCAGGTATGTGGATTCTTTTTGCTGTTTGTTCAGCCCTTGGGCTTGGCTTCTATGATGTGATGAAGAAGTTGTCGGTTCGCGGCAACAATGTGCCAATTGTGTTGTGGTTCAACACCTTTTTTGGCACGTTGCTTATGTCACCTGTCATTGCCGGCGATTTTATAAATGGCTTTCAAGGCCTTTCCTCTTTGCCTTATGGCCATCTCTATATCTTGGTCAAGGCTGTGATTGTGCTGTCATCTTGGCTTTTGGGCTACTTCGCAATTAAACATCTCCCACTCACTATCCAGGGGCCGATCAATGCCTCGCGCCCGGTGCTCGTACTGGTTGGAGCATTGCTGATATTTGGCGAAAGGCTAAACTTGTTGCAGTGGGCAGGTGTGCTGTTAGGCTTCCTGTCTCTATTCCTGATTAGCCGTATCGGTGCGCGTGAGGGATTCTCGCTCAAGCATAGCCGCTGGCTATGGATGTCGATTGGAGCCACAATATTGGGCGCAGTCAGTGCCCTTTACGACAAGTTTCTCATGCAATATCTGCCGCCGTTGGAGGTTCAGGCCTGGTATTCGCTTTATCAGCTATTGTTGATGTCGGCTATCGTGCTGGTATTGCAACTCAAGGTGATTGCCGGAGAAGCGACGACGCGCGTTCATTTCAAGTGGCGATGGAGTATCGTATTCATCTCACTATTCCTCACAGCAGCCGACATCGCCTACTTCTATGCGCTGTCGCTGCCCGGCTCCATGATTGCGGTCATATCCATGATACGCAGGGGAAGCGTGCTTATATCTTTCTGCTATGGGGTGTTCGCGCTGCACGAACGCAACATACGCGCAAAGCTCATCGACCTTACGATATTGCTCGTATCGCTGCTACTGCTCATCATCGGCTCCGCCTGAGCAACGCACATCTGAGATCGCGCAGACGGTGCATCGCGAACTGGGAGGGAGGAGACTCCGTCGACGACTATATAGACCATACTGCGTTCTTGGTATGGTAAGACAGGGTCGCTTCGCGACACATATCCGGCTTCGCCGGAACAGATTTATACTCGGTTGATTCTCCGTGGTGTTCTTTTTCATTGTTCATTGTTCATCGTAGACAATTCCTCATAGTCGTCGCCGGAGGCTCCTCGCTCCCGGTGGCTTCGCGCCGGTTTATTATATGAGGTATCAGCCAGTGCGAAGCGTATGTTCCGGCGAAGCCGGATATGTGTCGCGTAGCGACCCTGTCGCCCTTATTTATATCCGATTTTGCCGGATTTTACGTCGGTATTTGCCGGAATGGCCACTATTTACTACATTTGCATATTATGAAGGCTTCGCAAGTTATAAAATATCCGGTGGGAGTGCAATCTTTCGAAAGCATTCGGGAGGGAGCTTACCTTTATGTAGACAAGACTAAATTTATATATGATTTGGTCATGTCGGGCAAAAGCTATTTTCTAAGCCGTCCGCGACGGTTTGGCAAGAGTCTCCTGCTCTCCACCATCGAGACCTTCTTCAAGGGACGTCGCAATCTATTTGACGGACTCTACATAGCAGGCACAGACTGGGCTTGGGAAGAATATCCGGTGTTGCATCTCGATCTGAGCATACAAAACTACAGAAGCAGCAGCGAACTTGTCCAGATACTGAGCAATACATTGGATGTGTGGGAAGACCGTTATGACATTACCCACGACCATGCGCTCTCGGTGTCGATAAGATTCAGCAACCTGATTCGCAACATCGCCGAAAAATGTGGCAGACAAGTCGTGATTTTGGTAGATGAATATGACCAGCCTTTGTTAAAAACATTGACCACCCAAGAACTTCAAAATGAGCTTCGGCAGGAACTTCAGACATTCTTCTCCGTGATAAAGGCTGAGGACAAGTATGTACGCTTCGTCATGCTCACAGGCGTGTCTAAATTTAGCAAGATTAGTATATTCAGCGGCCTCAATAATCTTAACGACATATCGCTCGATGAAAGATATAACAACATATGCGGCATAAGCGATGAGGAACTCGACAGCTATTTTGCAGAAAGCATCATACAGTTTGCAGCAGCAAAAAAACAGTCGGAGCAAGCGATACGGCAGCAATTAAAAGAGGATTACGACGGTTATCACTTCTGCATTACGGGAGATGATATATATAACCCGTTCAGCATCTTAAATGCGTTTGACAAAAAGACTTTCGGCGAATATTGGTTTGGGTCGGGCACACCTACCATGCTTGTGGAATTACTTAAATCCAAGGCCTTTGTGTTGTCTAAAATCTCAGGATGTCGTTGCCGCGAGAGCGAGCTCGCGGGTTCGGATGTATTTCTTGACAATCCGATACCAATACTGTATCAGAGTGGCTACTTGACCATTAAAGATTATGAGGAAAGATTCGGTGAGTACATACTTGATTACCCCAACCGCGAAGTGCGCGAAGGCTTCGTGAACTTCCTTAGACAGGATAAAAAGACAAGATAAGAAGACAGGGTCACTTCGCGACACATATCTCCCATATCGGGCTCTATGCTTTCAGGCAGTTTATTGGCACAATAAGCATTTCACCACAAAACTCGTAAGCGCTTCACTACCAATATCATAAACATTTCACTGCCAAACTTGTGAGCGTTTCACTGCCAAACTTGTGAGCGTTTCACGGGTCAATTTAAAAAGTATGTTGTTAAAAAATAGGCTTAATACTAATTATGGTCGTCGGCGGCGCCTCCTCCTCCCCAGTGCGCGATGCAACGTCAGCTGACGCATTTATTCTATGTTGTCGTCGCCGGAGGCTCCTCGCTCCCGGTGGCTTCGCGACTTTGCATCGTGGATTGGGGGACAGGAGGCGCCGACGACGTGACCACTATTTACTACATTTGCACGACACACTTGGAGTCCTTCTAATAAAATGCACATACACTTTGTGCGCGAACGGCAGGCGTTCTATCGGTGCCTGGCGTAGCGGGCACGTATACGGCTTAGTGTCTCGGGCTTGACCTTGATGTATTGGGCAATGTATTTTAGCGGGATGCGGTTCACTATGTCTGAGCGAAGCTGCATGAACGACACATAGCGTGAATATGCATCGGTAGTGCCAAGATGCACATAGCGTCTCTCGAAAGCATATATCTGCTCGGCGAGGAGCCGGGCAAACCACATAAGAAGCTCTGTGTGTTCTTCCTGCAATATCCGGAAGCTGTCGAAATCGAGCAGCAGGCACTCCGAGTCCTCAATGGCCTCGAACGAGTATTGCGCCTCCTCTCCCCGATAATATGAATGCATGGAGGTAAATGGGTCTCCGTCCATGCCGAAGCATACGGTCTCTTCCTCATCGCCATGCCTGAACACAACGCGGAAGAGTCCATCTGTTACAAACACTATGTCATGGCAAACCTCACCTTGCCTTATCACCGCCTCGCCCCGCCTCACTGTGGCGCGACGACAGGCACGCTCCACCGCAGCCACGGCTTCATCACACACCGGATAATTAAGATGCAACAGCTCTCCGATTTTCATATCTTATCTTTTATAGCCCCAACCTTGTCGCCATAATATGTAAATTTTCAAAGAGAATGGCTCGAAGATGTGTCATAAAAAACGTCCGTCAGTCATAACTTGACTTAGGTCAATTGCAAAAATAGCGAAAATACTTTATTTTTGTCCGCATCAATAACGTTTTTTTGTCGAATATACATTTTTTATGTTTTCTGTCCACAAAAAACAACAGGGGCAGATAAGATATTCACAAGACAATTTAAACATTTTTTCAAACCAGTAAAAACGAACAGTATGAAGAATTATCTACTCGCAGGCGCACTCCTGGCAAGTGTAGCAGTCTCCGCAGCTGTGGTGCATGTGTCGCAGAGGGGAATCACCCGCAATCTGAGCAAGAGACCTCATGTGTCAAAAAATATGGAGCTCGGCACACGTGCAGTCAACTCTCAGCAACAGAAGCTGAACTCGCGCCAACGCGTGCAAGGAATCGGGATGCCTTGGAATATCGATTTCACCACTTCCGACCTCACAGGCTTCACCATAATCGACGCTAATGACGATGGCTCGACTTGGGGATATAACGTAAACACCAACGAGGTGGAGGCCAATTACAGCCCCAAGGACCCGATGGACGACTGGCTGCTCACACCGGCCCTCGAATTGGTGGGTGGACGCGCCTACACGCTGAAGTTTAAGGCTGCATGCAATAGCCAGACATATCCCGAACGCCTGGAGATATTTTATGGTGAGCAGCCCACCGTGGCGGCCATGGTTTATCCGGCTATGGAGCCGACCGTGGTCAGCGACATGGATTTCAGGGAATACAGCTGCGTGATAGTGCCCCGCATGTCAGGACCTGTATATATCGGATTTCACGGCATATCGGATGCCAATATGTACAAGCTCCGCATAAAATCGATGGGACTGACCGAAGGGGCTGTAGGCGAGACTCCATCGGGAGTGCGCGACCTCAGCGTAAGTGCCGAGGATCCCTATTCGCTCAATGCCACCGTGAGTTTCTATGCACCGCAGACTACGATGGCCGGCAAGCAGCTCGACAAGATTGACAAGATTACGCTAAAGCGCAACGGCACTCTCATCAAGACATTCACCAATCCGCAGCCGGGCGCGGAGCTGCGGCATGACGACACTGTGACCGAAGGGGGCAGATATACATATACAGTCTGCGCGAGCAACGCCGCGGGCGACGGTTACGTCATGACATACACCCATGCTATCGGAGGGGTGGCTCCGCTCGCTCCCGACAACGTGCTGCTTAAGGAAATCCAACCGGCTGGCACGCTTCACATGACCTGGGACCCTGTAACTAAAGATGTGGACGGCAACACAATCCCCGACGGCTTCGTGCGCTACATAGTGCTCGACAATTCGATGGAGCCGGTTGCCGACAACCTTACCGACACGCAGGTGACTTTCCACCTCGCGCAAAAAGAGCAGATATTCGTGGAGATGATTGTAGCAGCCTACACAGTGGGCGGCCTCAGCCAGGGCACCATGTCAAACATCGTGGCCGCAGGCCCGGCCTTCACCAAGTGGCAGGAATCATTCGGCAATGGGGAAATCCAAACCATCATGGGCTATGGCTATGAATATGGCTATGTGGACCAAGTGACATGGAATCTTGCAGATGACACAACTTTCACAGGGAGCGAGTTTGTGCAGGAAGGCGTCAAGGCAAGCGACGGCGACAATGGCTACGCGTTCATGCATTGCGAGTATCGCGACACGGGCAGCAGCCTGTTCTCCGGTAAAGTGCAGCTCCCTGCGGAGGGGCCGGCAGTTTCTTTCAACATCTTCAACCAAAGCCTCGAGAACATACCCGACCTCAACAAGCTCAACATAATGGTAAGCGAGGACGGACTTAACTGGGAGTCCGTAGAAAGCCATACCGTATACGATCTTTGCGGCTCCGCGCAGGGATGGCATCCTGTCACTATAGGACTTCACGAATATGCAGGCAAGGTAGTCCAGATACGCTGGCAGGTGGAAGTGCAGAGTTTCGCAGACTTCCTGATTGACGCGATAAGCGTCGGTACACTACCTGACCACGATCTCAAGGTGGAGACTCTCGGCGTACCGTCGAAGGTCGCACCGGGCGAAGATATCACTCTCGGTCTCGGTGTGCTGAACATAGGTGCCAAGAATGCCGACAAATATGCAGTCCGACTCTTTGTGAACGATGCAGTGGCCAAGGAAATGGAATGCACCGCGCTGCAAGCCGGCAAGCGTGTCACCGTGGAGATTCCCTACACGGTCAGCCCTGTAGCCGACGATGAGATAAATGTGCGCGCCGAGGTGGTGTGCGATGGCGACGTGGACAATGCCAACAATATGTCGAAAGCATACACGCTGAAGGTGGAGCAGCCCCGTCATCCATATGTATCAGACCTTGATGGCTCAGTGGACGACAAGGGCGTGGTGTCGCTCAGCTGGAGTCGCCCATACGTGGAGACTTACACCCCCGGCAAGCTGGAGGACTTCGAGAGCGGAGAGGATTTCGCTCACTCCTTCGGCGACTGGATATTCGTGGACCGCGACGGCCTGCAGGTAGGCAATCTCACTCCCTCCACCATACCGGGAATAGAGGCGGGGGTGACTACAGCCTCCTTCTTCGTGGTGAATGGCGACCAACCTCATTTCACCGGCACGCTCAAGGCACATTCGGGACAAAAGTATATCGCTTCAATGTTCTCATATTATGGAGAGATGACCGACGACTGGGCCATATCTCCGGCACTCAACGGTGCGGCGCAGATAATCAGCTTCCACGCAAAGAGCAAGGAGGAATACTATGCCGACACTATGGAGGTATATTACAGCCTCGGAAGCACTAATCCCGACGACTTCATCAAGGTCAGCACCGTGGAGAAGGTTCCCGGCGAATGGACTGAATATAACGTGCCGCTACCCACCGGGGCAAAGCGCTTCGCAATCCGCAGCCATTCTAACAACGGCATGATGCTGATGCTTGACGATTTCATCTTCGCCGACGCAAGTGCCCCCATCGGATTGGATCTGGAGAATTACAACATCTATTGCGACGACGTAAAGGTGGGCACAGTGACCGGCAACGTGACAGAGTTCTCGCACCCCTCCACCATCGGCACGCACGTCTACGCCGTGACGGCCTCTTACAAGGGCATGGGAGAGTCGAAGTCATCAAACAAGAAGATTATCGAAAACACTGTAGACAGTGGATTGGACGCAGTGGATGCCGACAGTTCGATCACGGTGAGTGCGTCCAACGGACTCATGACCATTGACGGGCTGACGGGAGAGCAATACACAGTGGCCACCATTGACGGTGTCGTGATGGCAACGGGCAGAGCTTCAGGCAGAGTGACCCTAAACGTCCGTGCCGGTGTATATGTGGTCAAGGCCGGCAACCATTACGTCAAGATTGCAATCTGATGCAAGGATAGTCACAGAAGCGTCACACGCTATTGAAGTCATCTAAAGACTTTCTTTATTATAGGTCGCGCACAAAGTTGCACATATACTTTGTGCGCGACCTATAATAAAGAAAGACTTTCAATTTCATTTTTACTCTCGTAAATTTACGATATCACTGACAGACCCATCACGGGTCAATTCATGATATTCAGTTAGTCTTTCAAGCAGCCTATTGGCACAACATAAATTGTGGCAATTTCACTCGGCAAATTATAGCGATTCCACTGCCAAACTTGCAGCGGACTATAACCTTGCTCTATATAGGAAGACAGGGTCGCTTCGCGACACATATCCGGCTTTGCCGGAACATATTTATTTAAGCCTCAATACACACTTACATAAGATTTTAGTATCACATATTTCCAATGCTTCCTTAATAAGAAACGGAGATGTCTTCGTATCTTGACTTTTGTATATCTATACCTTTCCGTTTTGCCTTAAGACGAATGCTCTTCATCTCTCTTTGAGCCTCCCGTAGAGATTTTTTTTGCGAAACATAGTTACCGGGACTAAGAGATTGGACATTCGAACCACCTGCATCCTCTCCTTTACTTTTGGCACGAACGCCTGTATTTGTTAACGAATTATAATGTTTTTCCGCCGTTTTTGCCCAATTAGAATACTGCATAGGTAAGCTCGATCCGCTTTGACTTCCTGACATTCCATAATTTGACATGCTTGAAGGATCAGACACTGCCTGATAGAGATTAACAACACTTGCAGCGCAATTTGCAGCCGATCCTATTATTTCGCAAGCGGTAGCAAATCCGCTCATAAACTTCTGAAGACGCGAAGAGAACCCTCCTCCACGCTCCTCATATGCAGCCACGGCCCTTTCTGATTGGGCTCTCATTGAATCAACCATCTGCATTTGAAGTCGCTGCTCCGCCTCCTTAAGGTCTTTATAATTCTGAGAGGAACTTTGAGGTATGGCTTCCCCATTTCTTACAAAAAATGATTGCCATTCTCCATCGGGAGCAATGTTGACTGACAAACCTGCAACATTGTTATTTCTGAATCTTCCAATCCAAAGGCTCTTATCCACTCCACAGATGAATGCCTGACCATCGAGAGTTGTGTCGTTCACTTCAGTAAAAATATATTGTCCGTCTCCAAGATCAATATTTACAAACCTATGATTATCACCAATTTGGTCAGTTATCAAGTTTGAGATTGGCTTGCCATCTTTAAAATCGCCCCTATACAAGAGCTTTCCATAGTCATCATAACACTTCCCCAAACCGTGAGGTTTGCCATCCTTTACTTTACCTACATAATAGGCAGTAGAATCAAAATATTGCAAGAAGCTCGCATTTGGAGCTACAATTATTCCGGTTCCTGTTGTTGCATTCTCTTGAAATAAACCGACATAAAAGGAACCGTTTTCTTGCAAAACCATGCCGTAGCCCTTACGCCACCCGTTGATTGTTTGTCCTTTATAATCACCGTTGGCTCCTTGCTCCATACATTCGGTAAGCAATAGCCAAGGCCACCTGTCGGCAATTGTTGTAAAAGCTGACAGCATGGCCAATGCTACTACACATAATCTACTCCTCCACATATTGAGATACCTGGTGAGTCTTTTTATCTTTCAAACGTTTTTTCCCAATTTCTTCAGATAATCGCTGCAACTGGAGGTTGGGCATTTCGTTTCCATTGTTATCCATTTCCTCTTTAATTGCTTTTGAATCCTTTAAACTTGCTTTTGAATTATATAAAATGTCAGAATTTAAATTAGCCATTTCAACTCCGACATAATATATCCCACCATCTTCAATATCAAGTGTCGTCTCAAGCTTTGAAGAAAAAGGCGCGCCCGTGGATGGGTGATTCCCCGATGCCTCTACAATAAATAGAGTTGGCCCCTCGGATTTCAGCACGCATTTCTTAACAGCAGGAAACATTATGTCCATCTCCTTGATTACAGGTATTTGCAGATTAGGATTTTTCTTCAACAATTTCTCCACTTGCTTTTCATTAGAATCAATATGCTGCATGATGTCTGTTTTGAAATCCCCAGCATCTATGCCATTTACCGATAATGTCGTTGTAGATTTTGTATCCATAGACGGCATGAATACATATACTGTACTTTCTGCATTTGACACCAAAGGGCAAATCAGTGATGAGAGCAATAAAGATGCACCCAATTTCATTGTTCTTGTTAACATGGTCATAGTCTTGTTGTTTTAGTTTATCATTTCACAAATTTACAAAAAAATTTCACTTATAACAATGACCTTTGCATTTAAAAACAATTGTCTGGAATGTCTGCTCCGATCTGTAGCCACGCAGTTTAATATCTACAACGCGAAACATATGTCCCGGCAAAGCCGGATATGTGTCGCGAAGCGACCCTGTCTCCTTTAATGACTATGAAGATAAGTATGCTACCTAAGCAAATATTTTCGTCCCGACTTTATTATTATGGCACCGGGGGTTACTCCTTTCACACATTTGCCATCTATTTGATAGACTTTACTGTCTTCAAATTCTTTACCATCGATTACCTGATTCAAACATGCCATTCCGATACTAAAATCATTTGCAGTAAATTTAGTCTGACCATTCTCTTCACATCTTATAAATCTACCGGGATAATAAATTTCAGACAAGTCCTCCATCTCATCGCGAGGCATCATATCATTACCTGCATTTGCACCGATTCCTTCTACCCAATATTGCCACTGAGAACCGGTTGCCAGACCCCGGAAAACCAATCTGCGGAGAATTACACCATTTACTTCTATATTACCCACTGACATCACTTCTGATTCCGGCACGTCATCAAGTGCTCTTTCACCAACCGACAATCTGAAATCAAAACGGGGAGTCAACAAGCCCATATAGCCTCTTTCGTACATCACCCCATCATGCGAACACACTAAAGCTGTCTCTTGTGAATCACTCCCTTCAAGTCTATAACTCACTTTCTTGCACATCACATGCTCGAACTCCTCTGAGTCCTCAACTTTTTGATGCACATATACTTCATTTTGTCCTTTACCCTCATAATATGCAGAACTATAAATCCATTCCTTGCCATCAGGATAATATAAATTATCAGGAACAAAAGTGTCGGTGTCAAATACATCCACAGAGAACGTCACATTGCCTTTTGGCTCATAATATGACTGTAATTCAAGGAAACCGGGATTTTCCCATTTAGTATCAGACAGCCACAACCTATCTGCACCTATACGATATATCCAATTCGACCTTTTGTCAGAACTCATAGCCCCTGTGGCACATCGTTTCATCAGTCTATCTTCCGGATAAATATAATCAACGGTATTGACTTGCCACTTTTCACCACAATAGAGCATTTTGCCGTTTTCCTTTTTATTAAAATTCAACAGCTGCACAAATTCTTTAGTCTTATCACTGTAAACATATATCTCAGCATCCCATTCATATGCTGCAAATCTTCGCTCCAATACTGATGGGCCTTCTGAAATAACCTGTATAATCTTACACGGCTGATCTACGCGCACAATATCGCCATAATAGTCAAGGTAATATGATACGGCTGTATCACCTATCACCCTGGCAGTCTCCTTATAATCGGAAGCAATACCATCTACATTATGACGCACAAATGTCCACTCTTGGCCGTCACAAAAAAACGAACGTCCTTGAGAATAATCGTCATACCGATATCCGCCTGATGCCAACCCGGGACACAAAATAGCCAAAGCCGTAATAAATAATGATTTGAATTTCATAGAATGCCGGTTACTTTTATTTAAGCGAGTGTATCATAATTATTATCCAACCTGACTTGGAACAAAAAAGGAACGGCGATTTCCAAATCGCCACCGTTGTCAAGACGCGCCAAGATAGCTTGAGCGATTTGGAAATCGCCATTCCATTTCACCAATAAGGTTCTATTATGATATACGTCTCTTAAATTATTTAACTAAAACTTTTTCAGAATGTCCATTATATGACACTATGTAGATACCTTTCATAACAGGTATTGACATGGAGCCTTTATTCACAAATTTAGCTATCGAGATTCCATCTAACGATGAAATTGCAACAACACCATTGCCTTCCACAATAATATTAAGGTCATTTACACTAATAGAAAATTCAGACACTGGAACTACATCAATTTTTGAGAGTACACCTTTCTTTATGCTGAAATTGTCAACCATCAGAGTCGACATATCCATATCACTGCATGCGTGAATTCCTGCATATACGACACAATCGGAAGGAGCCACGAATTTTCCACTGACGCTGGTGAAAGTGGCCGGAACATCTTCATCTCCTGCCACCAATACTTCCGACATGCCATCGGCAGTAGGTTCATAGCCCCATGAGATTCCCAACTTTTCAGGATAACGTGAATTTTGAGATTTGGCATCGACCGACACCGTATACTCATAATCCTTCTCAATCTTGAAAGGAGGAGAAATCAGCCAGTCATCTTTCGCATATGATTTGTCATAGCTGATTGACACATATCCACTGCTCTTTGACCAGACCCAACTTTTAGAACTTGGTTCACAATTTATATTTGTAAGACTATTAAAATCCTCTTCAGTAGAAAAGTCGTTATCATATGGCAGTGATACAGACCCCAATGTCCATGCCGAAGATGATGAGGCTGCCGAAACTTGATCTCCATTCACGGCAACAACAGAATAGCTGTACGAACACATGCCGGCTTCGGGTTCCTCCACATCTTCTTCATACACATTTATCTCAATACCTTCTGCTACCGTTTCGTCTTCACCATTTATCTTGCGTATAACGTTATATTTTACATCCCCGATATAACCAAGGCCATCTACCACTTCACTGACAATATCCCATGATACCATCATTTTGCCGTCTGAATAAGTGAGGGTCACATCTCCGGGAGCAACCGGCACTCCATAACCTACATAGGCTTCATATTTTACTGTCGGACTTTTTCCGACCTCATTTTCAAGATATACAATCACAGAAACGAGTCCTGACGCATTAGCTGTAAATGGAACGGCCACGTTATTTTGGCCAAAGGCCGCAGTTCCTGTTACAGGTTCACCTTCACCTACAGTAACTGAATACGTCACCTCACCCTCTGCCGGGGTGTCATCAAAAGTAGTTGCAGGAATATCAAATACCACAGATCCATCGAGCGAACCATCCACTAAATCATAGTGCACGTTGGCCGGAGCGGCCGGGGCTGCATCTTCAGCGGCTGATTTGGGAACAAAAAGACCCATAAGCTGAAGATTTTCCGGCACATCCAAAACTTTTGTAGCTTCAGCTGTTGACGTATTGACTTCATAGACGGCACTACCTTCGGCATTCTTAACTGCCCAGTAGAGCTTACCTGTCTTAAAATCAAAAGCCGCCGAACCATTCACCGTTGGCTTTACACCCGTCTCACCGACAAGTGTCATTACCCCGGTATTCTTATCCACCTTGTTAAGTGAGCCTCCATACGTAATTACCCAAAGTTGATTGTCTGCATCAAATGCAATTCCGTGCCATTTGTTGTCTGCATCCGAACAATCTATTGTCACATCTTTCATATCGGTGCCGACTTGCACTTGCACATATCGAGTGCTCCATGAGGCCCCCGGGGTAATTTTGGCAATCCGATAATTCGAACCGTAATTTTTTACAAATCCATATATCAAATTTGTTTCGACATCATATGAATAATCAGTAGACAATACTGACGAAGCGCCTTGTCCATCACTTTCAACAGATTTCCACGGAATTTCCGACGTATCGAAAGTATATGTCTGCGAACTGTAACCGCTCATCCATATTTTAGACATATAATATTTACCATCATTATAACATCCTCCTCCACTTGCAGCATAACTGGTGGCATATGCAGGATTAGTCAATATAGTTTTACTTCCATCGGATGTAATTTCATACACAGCACCTTGTGAATCTGAAGTGAGCAAATTGCCGGCCACGACCAACGGACGAGCCTGCAACGATGCAGCCCCAACTATCATAGCAACGGCTGTTAAGCATACATTGTAAAATTTTGCCATAATATTATTTTTGAAAACAATCACTTGTCGGAATACAGTATAATCCACTATCCGACAAGTGATTCACTATCTAATCTTCTCTCTATATTCCTATTATCATTTGGAAGTAACGGCACGAACGGGAAAGCCCAGATAACGGCCTTTGAAATCAACTGCAAGGGTCTTATTTACACCGTACCCTTTCATGCATAGAGCATTTGCATAGAGGCAACTTGGCTGATAAAGAGACGATGTCCAATAATTCAGTTCTTCACCCCCATAATATATCGTTGTGAGGAAGCGGTAACCGGCCATCGGCAGGAATATGCTATTGCCACTCGGGCCTGTGAATTTATAACCTGCCACACCATACTCTTCGTTGCCTTCATCAAGTTTTTCCACCTCGCACTTCTCTATCAGTTCGCTCATCTCGGACTCGGTAGGCATTCTCCAATTACTACCATATGCAGCAGTTGCAGCATCGTCCATCGGTTCAAGCGTATAGATATAATCAGGGATACCGGCATCCTGCGTATTACAATATTTTATAAAATAATCAATGAAGTCATCGGGGTCAGCGAAATCCGGATCCTGATAAGGACATGTAAGCTTGTTGTATTTCTCTTCCGGATTATCTACGGTCGATGCCCACATGAAATAACTTCCATATTCTTCCGGAGCAGTAGCACCCACATTGAAAGAGGCCCATTTTACCGAAAGACCCATATCTACTGATTCAGGCACATCATCATATGTCGCCACTTTATCCAACTCCGTATATGGGATTTTTGTTATTTTGCCATCCTTTGTATAAATTTTGAGACCCTGTGCAGCGGTTGTTGCAGGGATAATAACAAATGCAGAAACAGCTACTATGCTTAAAAGATTTTTTATTTTCATTTTTTGATGAGTTTAAAAGTTGAATTTCCTGATTTAATCACATATACACCACTCTTTTGTGGGGAGAAAGGCAAGCGGGCATTTCCGTCATTATCAAGACGAGCTGTAGCAACTACAGAACCGTCCAATGCCACAACGGTCAATGCAGCCCCCGGTATACCATTGGTAAAGACTATATCACCATCTGATATCAGACCCTTAGCCAAACTTGCATCGGTAGATAATCGACACACACTTCCAAGAGTATTCTCAGTCGTGATGTCGAAAAAGTCAAGTGTTCCATCGGGATACTCCATGTTGATTTCCTCAGATGTAAGGACAATTGCATTGTTCGAATACTGAATTTCGGGTTTGTCGGAAAACGGTACACATACTTGCGAACCATCGGTATTCACCACCCGCAGATAATAAATCGTCTGCGAATCTGAATCAGCATCTTCAGCCATAACCCCCAAAGCAGGACAAAGACACATTGCCATTCCTACAATGAACCCATTGCGTAGATTTTGCTTCATAAATATTAAATGCCCGCTCAGATTAAAAACATACTATCCTGCGGGCATCTGGACAGCTGCTTTTCCGTCCGCTTTTAATCTGAGCGGACACTTAATTTAAATTTACAATAGTGCAAATATATGTAAATAATATCAGATTACCACTTTTGCAACCATTCCTCCCCAGTGCGCGATGCAACGTCAGTTGACGAATATATTCTATGTTGTCGTCGCCGGAGGCTCCTCGCTCCCGGTGGCTTCGCGCCGGTATATTATCTGAGGTATCAGCCAGCACGAAGCGTATGTTCCGGCGAAGCCGGATATGTGTCGCGAAGCGACCCTGTCTTCTTATTGACCTTGTCTCCTTAATTCAGTAGAATATACTTTATTGTCGGCTTAGTCAACGTGACATATATGCTTAATCTTAAAGAGAGTGGCCGTAATGGTCACTCTCTTTAAGATTAAGCATTGCGGCTGACTCACTCGCCAGCATATCATATTGAATATCAGATTACTACTTTTGCAACCTTTCCTCCTACATTGACGATGTATACTCCTGACTCTACGTTGAAGCGATTGTAACCTTGTGAAACTGACTTATACATTACACATCCGTTCAACGATGAGATAATTATCGGCTGTCCTGAAGCTCCCGTGACTACGATGTCCGTACCTTCGCCCTTGACAATCACATCCGCTGAATCAATGACTTCAGCAATTCCTGATGTTTGCAGCGTAACGATATTGGAACCTCCCGATTCGCACTGACGATATACTGCCGATACCGACAGATTGTGAACACCATCGGCAACAGGCGGCAATGTCCATGCAGTACCTTTGACTACGTCATCATTTAGCTTCACAGCATTGTCATATACATTGTAACCTATAAGTTCAAGTTTCGACGGATCGCCATCAAGCGATATGAAACTGAAATCATCGAGCATAAGCCAGAATGCATCATGACTGGTGGCACGGATTGCAAAATATTGTGTACCGGCAGGCACCTCAAACTCATATTCAGTCCAAGTCTTGGGAACAAGCTCATGGAATGCAATCTTTTCAAAATCATCTATCTCCTTTCCTGTTTTCGACACAAGAATCTCAAACTGTTCGAAATTCTCACCGGTCTCCGTGCGGAACGAGAACTGACCACGCGCGATGAAACGCACCTTCTGAGCAGCACCATTCAAAAGTGGAGAAATCAGCCAGTCATCCTTGTCAATCTCGCGCCCGAAATTATTGGCTGAGATTAGATATTTGTCTCCCTCTTGAGCAGTAAAGTAGCCGAAGAGCGAGCTTTCAGAATCGAACTCGCGTTGATCCATCACCATGTATGCAAACGACTCCGTGTACAGATGCGGAATATGGTTGGTATAATCACCCCATCCGCAACTCTTCGCGCCATCGGCATCTATCACAGACCATTGGCCTATGTTGTCAATGATGAAATTATCGTAATCTTCAAAACTCTCATGTGTCACGACAGGTTCACCCGAACGGTCAGGCTCACTCCATGTCAATGTGATACGACCATCGGCCGACATATCACCTCTTAGATTTTCAGGTGCAGGCATCATCGGAGCACAAATCTCAATAGTGGCACTCCGCACGTTATCATACATGTTTTCATCGCCATCATAAATCACTTCTGCACGCAATTCAATCGGTCCGTTTTCTACAGGCGCAACATTAAGCACAAACTCCTTGGTAATCGTCTGCTTGGGGGCAATGGCGGGAAGTCCGGAGGTAACTGATTCGACAAGCTTATCATTACGATATAAATTCAGGGCATAGTTGGAGGCCTCTTTCATACCCCGGTTCTCCAGAGTAACAGTTGCAACTCCTGATTCGCCACCCTTAATAGATGCCGGCACAGCAATAGCGCTTACAGCCAAATCGTTGTCGCTCAGATTATACACCTCTATATCATCGAGCGCCACATATGAAATCGAATTCACGACGCCTACAAATCTTATTCTCACCACTTTCCCCTTATAAGGTTCAAGGGAGACTTCAAATCTTTTCCAGCCGCCATCTTTACCTTCAAGGCCGTCACAGTCGAGCAGAAATTCCTCGCCCCTGTCAAAGCCTTCACCGGCATCTACATGCACCCTAAGTGTATTGTGATTGTTGGGAACAACCAAAGCGTAAAAACTCAGTCTCGGACGCACCAAATTGGAGAGATCTATCTTTCCAGACGACAAATATGCCGTATCCCAATAGTCATCTCCAAGAAACATGAAGAAGCCACCATCATTGTCAACACTCTTGATGTCATCATATGTGGTGTCGAACTGCGGATAGAATACATTATTACCGACCCACGCATCCGCTCCCCAGTCATATGAGGTCAGACCTGAGGCGACAGACTCCTTGAGAGGGGCGTCATAAGGCGTGCCGGCAGGAACATACAAGGTAGTGAACGTGGAGCTTTTTCCACCTTCGGTATATGCAGTGATTTCATATCTCACCTGAGCCTGGGGTTCGCCGGCACGGGCCACAACGCACTTCAACGATGTTTCGGAAGTGCCATCTGCCACAACTGTGCGTGAATTGAATTTTCCCTTTGACGAAATATCCTGAATCACCTTATAAGTTAGAGCATCGGCTGTCAAGGGGCGTTCGTTTATATCTTTCAACGGAGCATTCCATGACAAAAAGACTTCGCCCTCGTTATCTGTTTCGTAGCAAACACCGTCGGTAGGAGCATCCGGTCGTGCATATCCCACATATACAAACCTCGCCTCTATTCTCGGGCTGTTGCCATATGAGTTTGCCACTTCCACACTATATACATATTCGCCACACTGATCGGCAGCATGCCTCCATGCAATATCCTGACCGGGCGACGCACTCTCTATCTTATGAATAAGCTCTACGGGACCATCCATCGACATATCGATTGTATTTGCCACTTTCTGGCGGTAAATGCTGATAGAGCTTATGTCCTGAAGGGCTGCACCGTTGAATGTGGCAGTAGGGGTTTTGAAACTTATGTCCACATTTTTCCGGCCGGAGGGATCTGCCACTACCGTCAATTCAGAGACCCCCTCGGGCACTCTTCCCTCGAGACCCGCCGACAGATGAATTTCCTCAATAATCATTCCAAGCTGATCACGGGGCGACATGGCATGAAAACCGATATAATAGACACCATCAGCCTCGGGAGTAAAGTGAGCTTGTCTTTTTATCGACTTCATGTTGATTTCAGTCGGAGCAAGAAGTTCCTTCTCCATAGCTGCTGCCGTAGGCGCGGTGCCATATCTTATTTCGAAAGTCTCAGTATATTTGGTTCCGGCAGAATGTGCGATATAACTCAGGTCATAAACTTTGCCGGCCTCAAGTTGCAACCCGGGTGTTATCAACCAGTCATCGTTAGGCATCATCATGTTATACTTGATGGTGACACCCGTAGGCCCCTCACCCCATGTCACACCATCGTTATTGGCATCAATCACGGTGTAACCATCCAGCGGGTCCTGCTGTGCGAAATTCGCATCAAGCGGCGGAACAATTGCCGCTTTCATACCGATGGCAGAAACTACCATCATAAACGTTAAAATCTTTCGCATAAATACTGATTTAAATTGAAAAATAATTAAATAAAGTTGTTCTCCCGCACAATCTACAGGAGAACAAACTTAAATTTTATCTTACCACATGTTTTTGTTTAAGAGTGGAATCCGACTTCAGCACTACCACATATGTGCCGGATTCAAGCGAGATATAGTTTCTGCCTTCATTTACCACCTCTTGAGCGACTATGCTTCCGGTTAAATTATACACCATGAGTTGAGCCGCTGTCGAAGCATACACTTCCAACCCACCGGCCACAGCGCGTATGCAGTCGCCTATCACAATCTCGGCCATACCGGTCTTCACCGTGGTGGCCTTGGTCAAAGAATGATCGAGCATGGAGGGATAAAACACCGCTTTTACAGATATATTATGCACACCATCAGAGACATCGGTCAATGTGTATTCACATTCCTCAAGATCTTCAGCTTCCAATGAATCATCAAGATATACGTTATATAAAATTTTATCATCCATAAAGCCCACAGTCAAGGGAGCCCATTCCAAATGAATCTTGTTTTTCTCAGCCTCATCGATCGTTATCTTATATTCATCTTCCGAAAGATTGTTGCGTGTCAGAATGATATCCTCGATATTCCGGCTGGAGTCATATTTGGCTACATCAAGACGATGGTCAAGATGCGCCGCTGCCGCTGCCATAAAGATATATTCTCTTTGTGGTTGAAGTATGTTTACTTTATAATTACCATTCTCATCGGTCACACCTTTATACATCACATCATCTGAGCGCAACACGACCGATGCTCCCTCGATGGGATTGTCTCCTGACAAAAGTCTTCCGCTCACTTCAGGCGACTCTACCGACAGCCCGAGTTGCATGCATGGCAGTTTTCCATCTGTGCCTGGGGTTGAAGCAATATCCTTGTACTGATTGTAATTATCTTTGGCCCAATATACCACCTTACCGCTTGCATTGAACGCCGCTATATATGCTGATATATAAGTACCCGATTCTGAACGGCATATCACTTTAAGGTTTTGTCCGTCATAAGTGAACGGTTCTGAAAATTGGAGTTCCAGTTTCTGGTATCTATCCAACACATCAGGCTCTGTCTTATATGAAAAATCGAGACTTCCATGATACACACATTGCATAGATACCGTATCGGCAAACATCTCATTATACTGACCGGTCGGAATTTCGGGAGTATCGGCATCAGTGTTGTCCAACCACAACCTCAAATTTCTGATCAGGGTTGCCCCCTTATCACTCGTCTGCTGATAGTAATATGTGATCTTATTTATTACATCACCTTGTTTCAAACCGAGTTGGTCGGCGGTGTATATCATCTCGCAGATGGAATTACTGTAGTTTGGAGTGAACGGAGCGTTAGATGAAGTGGCCCACTTATCTACAGTGCCAACATCTACATTTGCCACCATAGTCTCAGGCACAACATCGATATTAAACTCTTCAGAGACCAATTGTATCTTTGCGCCATCTTCCGTCTCCATGTCAAACACTACATTGACCGGCATTTCAGCCATGGCCACATGGGGCGTAAATGACAACTCAATGACATCAAACGATGATGAATATTCCAAATCTTTGGTTCCCTGCATAGTGCAAAGATTCTCACCTGCACTTTCAATTGACAATGACCAGCTTGCCGCCGGCTCTGCGATGGGGGCGGCATTTCGGAGTGGCACTTTTACATTGACAGGATAATTCACCATGCCCTGTTGATTTATCTCCACATTACCCATTATTATGTCGTGAACTCCGGGAGTCAATACACCTCCAAAGAAGTCATCGATTATACCATTTTTCGAATCGAATGCCACATACCAGTCTCCGGCCGGGATATCGCTCAATTCCACATATTTGAGATCATCCAGTCCGGAGCCTGCATTAAATCCTGACGGTTCATTCTTACTTGAAAAGTCAAGTATCTCTATCCAATTCTCACGATCGGAAGAATACGAGACCTTCATATACTGCTCTTTCCATGTATAGTTGTTCTCCCTCGATATTCCCACAGTGATGTGTTCGCCATCTTCAAGAGTTATTTTGGGCGTTACAATCCTTGAATCGTAATCAGGGGCAGAGAGATATGAGTTGGAGCCTTTCTTGTTGATAGTGAAAGGCTTCTTGTTATCTGCGCCATTGTTCCATGCCATTGGAATACCTTCCGTGCAATCGGTAGAATAAACACCTTCACCGGCATACGCAATTCGACAATCTATTTTGGATACTGAATTGGCATTCCCGTTGTGTGCTATGTTTATCGACTCTTCCGACACACCGGTTGATTGAGGGCTAAAAACGAAAGCAAAATTTTCGGTTGCCCCGGGGTTAATCACAACCGGCAGTTGATTGCTGCATGTTATACCCTCCGGTAGAGTCAGTTCACTTACAGTGAGGGGAGCAGTTCCCGGATTACTGAAATTCCATACCTTTTCATAGCCGGACTTTATAAGTCCTATGTGCTGCACAACACCATTGGCAACATCTGAAGAACCATCCTTGATTTTCAGCTGTGCTGTATATGCCCTGATTGTCTTCGTTTTTTCATCTGACTCACTACCTTTCAGATTTTCTCTCAGGCGGAGCTTTACGTTGTTTTCATCAAGGGTCGGGTCTGCAAGATTATACTCAAACTGCAACGACATTTCCGCACCACGACCAGCCGCTATCGATTCGGGAACATCTACCGTGCTGACCACTGCACCATCACTGCTTCTGACCAAGCTCACGGTATAATTGTCAAATCCTGATTCAAGGTCTATCGTGCCATAATTCAAAAGATTAACCTTAGCTGTGAGCAATGCACATCCTTCGGCATCCGCACATATATCACCTGTGGGTTCAATATAAGGTGTGGACTTGTCTATCATCAGCCCGCGATACTCCGGCACAAGTGCATGATCAGCCTGAATATTGTCGATATATCCGTTGCCCATCATTATCCCTATTCTTGCATAGGTGTCGAGGGTAACATATGGTGTGGTGGAATCCCATGAATAGTTGCTCGAAAAGACTGTACCGGTAATCTTGAGCTCCTCTCCGGGAACAAGATCACCATTAGCATCCTTTTCCATCTTGAATATTTTTAACGGACCTTTCTCCGAGTAACTTTTGGGTCTCGTGGCAAATTTCACCTTCCCCATCATAGGCGGAGAAACGAGATAGACACCCCCGCCGCTCGGTTGGGATGTTGTTGCAGCAAGACGCGCTGTGCCTACCTGCGACTGCAAATTCGTCTGCTGGCCACCTGTTGCCTCGATTTTATAAACGAATGACGTAGATATGCCATCGGGCAATGTGCTCGAGATTTCCCAACCGGGAGGAAAATCCTCTCCCCCGGAAAACCCTTCAAACCCCATGAGGTAATCATCTATAATTCGCTCCGTTTGTGCTGATGCCGGAAATAGTATTCCGGCCGCAGCAAGCGAGATCAGTAATAATTATCTCATAAAAATAAGATTAAAATTAATAATTCAACCGATTTAATTTAGAGCCCGTCTCTTAAAGGAATGAAGTGTCCGGGAAATCCAATCTCTCAACTCTATCCGCGCCAA